>NZ_FUYD01000022.1:0-14958 GCF_900167505.1 Clostridium sp. USBA 49 | reverse complement strand
ACCATGGTCTACGTGTCCTATTGTTCCAATATTTACATGTGGCTTGCTTCTTTCAAATTTTGCCTTTGACATTTTT
This sequence comes from Clostridium sp. USBA 49, assembly GCF_900167505.1. Taxonomy (NCBI): domain Bacteria; kingdom Bacillati; phylum Bacillota; class Clostridia; order Eubacteriales; family Clostridiaceae; genus Clostridium; species Clostridium sp. USBA 49. Next base: position 14,882 of record NZ_FUYD01000022.1, on the reverse strand, counting down.
ATTTCCTCCTTTATTTCAACCAATAAAATTATTTTTATATATTTATTATTTAATTATATTATATATAATTATTTATTTCCAATAATTTGTTCTTGTATACTCTTTGGAACTTCTTCATAATGATCAAATTCCATAGAATATACTCCTCTTCCTTGTGTTCTTGATCTAAGAGTAGTTGCATATCCAAACATTTCTGCAAGAGGAACAAAAGCTCTTATAACTTGAGCACCTGATCTTGCTTCCATGCCTTCAATTCTTCCTCTTCTGGAATTTATGTCTCCCATAACATCTCCCATGTACTCTTCTGGTACAGTTACTTCAACCTTCATCATTGGTTCAAGTAACACTGGGTCTGCTTTAGCCATAGCATTTTTAAATGCCATAGAACCAGCAATCTTAAATGCCATTTCTGATGAGTCTACATCATGGTATGAACCGTCATAAAGTCTAACTTTAAAGTTCATAACTTCATATCCAGCAAGTATACCATTTTGAGCAGCTTCTCTTATTCCATTATCTATAGCAGGAATATATTCTTTTGGAATTACTCCTCCAACAATAGCATTTTCAAATTCATATTCTCCTTCTGTTGGTATAAGTTCTATCCAACAGTGACCATATTGACCACGTCCACCAGACTGTCTAACAAATTTACCTTCAGCTTTAACAGCTTTTCTAATAGTTTCTTTGTATGCAACTTGTGGAGCTCCAACATTACATTCAACTTTAAATTCTCTTTGAAGTCTATCAACAATTATTTCAAGATGAAGTTCACCCATACCTGCTATAATTGTCTGACCAGTTTCTTGATCTGTATAAGTTTTAAATGTTGGATCTTCTTCAGCAAGTTTTGCTAAAGCTATAGCCATTTTCTCCTGACTAGCTTTTGTCTTTGGTTCAATAGCAACTCTTATAACAGGTTCTGGGAATTCCATGCTTTCAAGTATAATTGGAGCATTTTCTGCACAGAGTGTATCACCTGTTGTAGTATCTTTTAATCCAACTATAGCTCCCAAATCCCCTGCTCTAAGTTCTTCAACCTCTTCTCTATGGTTAGCATGCATTTTAACAAGTCTTCCTAGTCTTTCTTTCTTACCTTTTGTAGAGTTAAGAACATAAGTTCCACTTGACATAACACCGGAATAAACTCTTGTGAATGCAAGTTTTCCAATAAATGGGTCAGTTGCTATTTTAAATGCTAGTGCTGCCATTGGAGCATTATCATCTGCAGGTCTTTCATCTTCTTCTCCTGTATCTGGATTTGTACCTTTAACAGGAGGAATGTCTAATGGTGATGGCATATATGCAACAACTGCATCAAGCATTTCCTGAACACCTTTGTTCTTATATGAAGAACCACATATAACTGGAACTAATTCATTAGCTATAACTGCTTTTCTTATTGCTCTATGAATTTCTTCTTCAGTTATTTCTTCTCCTTCAAGATATTTCATCATTAACTCTTCATCAGTATCAGCAACAGCTTCTATCATTGCTGCTCTGTATTCTTCTGCTTGAGCCTTTAAATTTTCAGGAATTTCTGTTTCTTCTATTTCTGTTCCAATATCATTTTTGTGTATTATAGCAACCATTCTTATTAAATCAACCATACCAACAAAATCACTTTCCTGGCCTATTGGTATTTGTATTGGAACAGCATTAGCCTTTAATCTATCTCTTAATGTTTGAACGCAATGGAAGAAATCAGCTCCTACTGCATCCATCTTATTTACATATACCATTCTTGGTACACTATATTTATCCGCCTGTCTCCATACAGTTTCAGTTTGTGGTTCAACACCACTTTTTGCATCTAAAACTGTAACAGCACCATCAAGTACTCTTAAAGACCTTTCTACTTCAACGGTAAAGTCTACGTGTCCTGGTGTGTCAATGATGTTTATTGCATAACCTTTCCATTGAGCAGTTGTCGCAGCTGAAGTAATTGTTATACCTCTTTCCTGCTCTTGAACCATCCAGTCCATTGTTGCCTGACCTTCATGAACTTCACCAATTTTGTGTGTCTTTCCTGTATAAAACAATATACGTTCTGTTGTTGTTGTTTTACCAGCATCTATGTGCGCCATTATACCGATATTACGGAATTTTTCTAATGGAAATTGTCTAGCCACACTTTTTCCTCCTCTCGATGTTTACATTTTATTCCACAATAAAATTTTATAGAAACTGTTTTGGCAATGCCAAAACAGTTTCTATATTAGTATCTGTAATGTGCAAAAGCTTTATTCGCTTCAGCCATTTTATGTGTATCTTCTCTTTTCTTAACGGCAGCTCCTGTATTATTAGCGGCATCCATTAATTCTCCTGCAAGTTTAAGTCTCATATATTTTTCTCCTCTTTTACGAGCTGCATCGAGAATCCATCTGATACCTAAAGTCTGCCTTCTTTCTGGTCTAACTTCCATTGGTACTTGATAAGTAGCTCCACCAATTCTTCTTGCTTTAACTTCAAGTAATGGCATTACATTATTCATAGCTGTTTCAAAAACTTCTAATGGATCTTTACCTGTTTTTTCAGCTATTATTTCAAATGCATCATAAGCTATCTTTTGAGCTACTCCTTTTTTACCATCTTCCATTATATTATTTATTAATTTAGTAACAACCTTACTGTTATATACTGGATCTGGTAATACATCTCTTTTCGCTATATGTCCTTTTCTTGGCACTTTACTTCCCTCCTTAACATTTAAAATTTAAGATCATAGGTACTCGGTAATTTTTACCGGCAAGTGCTCTGTACTTCAAATGCATATCTATATCAATAAAAATTTATTATCTATATATAAATGCTGAAGACCTAGCACTAGTTAGTTTTAAAACTATTTTTTCTTAGGTTTCTTTGCACCATACTTAGATCTTCCTTGTAATCTGTTAGCTACTCCAGCTGAGTCTAATGCTCCTCTTATGATATGGTATCTAACACCAGGAAGGTCTTTTACTCTACCACCTCTTATAAGAACAACACTGTGCTCTTGTAGGTTATGTCCTATACCTGGGATATAAGCTATAACTTCATATCCATTAGTAAGTCTAACTTTAGCAATTTTTCTAAGAGCTGAGTTAGGCTTCTTTGGAGTTGTTGTTTTAACTACTGTACAAACTCCTCTTTTTTGTGGACTTCCTTGTAATGCTGGTGCTGTAGATTTTTCTTCAACAGTTTTTCTTCCTTTTCTAACTAACTGGCTAATTGTTGGCATACTTACACCTCCTTTTAAAATTTAAGCTATATAAAATTTGATAATTAACACATTAATCCTCAAGTATTACCGCAGCGGAAGCACCTACGTCAATCCCACATAATTTACCTAAGGTTTTCATAGTATTAACATGATGGATTTCTATGGAATTTTCTTCGGCTAGTTTTACTACTGGTTCAATAAGTCTTGCTTCAGCATCCATTGCTACATATAATGCTTTTACTTTATTGTTTTTTATAGCTTTAATACTTTGTTTTATTCCAACGACCTTTTTACCATTTAGCCTTTCTACCATAGTGTAACCCCCTAAAATACTTCCATAGGGATATAAAATAATTTTATATCCCTATAAAATCACACAAATTGTATTTTATCATTTTATGCGAATTATGTCAATAAACTTAAATTTTTAAACATCTAATGCTGTTTCTTTTTCTATTCCATTTTCAATACTGTTTTCATCGTTGTTTTCTGTACTACGTTCTGTATTTATTTTTATAGATCTGTATCTTGTCATTCCTGTACCAGCAGGTATAAGTTTTCCTATAAGTACATTTTCCTTTAATCCTACAAGAGGGTCTACCTTACCTTTTATAGCTGCATCAGTTAAAACTCTAGTAGTTTCTTGGAAAGATGCTGCTGATAAGAATGAATCTGTGGCAAGAGCTGCCTTTGTTATACCAAGAAGTGCTACACTTCCTTCAGCTGGTTTTCCACCCATAGCTTCTACCTTTTTATTTTCTTCTTCGAAATCAAATATGTCAATTAAAGTACCTGGAAGCAAATCTGTATCTCCAGAATCTTCTATTTTTACTTTTCTAGTCATTTGTCTTATTACAACTTCAAGATGCTTATCATTTATATCAACACCCTGAAGCCTGTAAACTTTTTGAACTTCTGATAGAAGATAGTTTTTAACTCCTTCAACTCCCTTAATTCTAAGAATATCATGTGGATTTACTGAACCTTCAGTTATTTCATCTCCAGCAGCAATTACATCACCATTACTTACTTTAAGCCTTGAACCAAATGGTATATCGTAACTTATTTCTTCTCCACTTTCGGAAGTTACATAAACTATTCTCTTCTTTTTAGTTTCTTCAACTCTTACAGTTCCTGCAGTTTCACTTACTATTGCAAGTCCTTTTGGTTTTCTTGCTTCAAACAATTCTTCAACTCTTGGAAGACCTTGAGTTATGTCTGCTCCAGCAACTCCACCAGTATGGAAAGTTCTCATTGTAAGCTGAGTTCCAGGTTCACCTATGGATTGTGCTGCAATTATTCCTACAGCTTCTCCATTATTTATTTTCTCGCCTGTTGCCATATTCATTCCGTAACATTTTGCACATACTCCAAATTTAGCTTTGCAGGTAAATACAGATCTGATTTTAACTTTCTTAATTCCAAGTTTTTCGATTTTCTCTGCCGTAAATACATCAATATATTCATCTTTTGGAACTAATACTTCTCCAGTTTCAGGATTAATAATATCTTCTGCACTATACCTTCCAGCAAGTCTTTCTTTTAAAGATTCTATTACTTCATTACCTTCTTTAATTTCTGATACTTCAAATCCTTGAGTACTGCCGCAATCTTCGTACCTAACTATAACATCTTGGCTTACATCAACAAGTCTTCTTGTAAGATATCCAGAGTCTGCCGTTTTTAATGCTGTATCTGCATTACCTTTTCTAGCACCGTGAGTTGATATGAAGTATTGAAGCACATCAAGTCCTTCTCTAAAAGATGCTCTTATTGGAAGTTCTATTATCTTACCTGATGGATTAGCCATAAGTCCTCTCATACCAGCTAATTGTTTAATCTGGCTTTTAGAACCTCTGGCTCCTGAATCTGCCATCATAAATATAGGATTAAATTTATCCAAGCTATCCATTAAAGCATCAGCAACATCTTCTGTTGTTTTACTCCATGTTTCTATTACTCTTTCATATCTTTCTTCTTCTGATATAAATCCTCTTCTGTACATTTTTTCGATTTTATCTACGGCTGCATCTGCCTGTTCAAGCAATGTTTTCTTTGCTTTAGGAACTATCATATCTGAAGTAGAAACAGTTATTGCTCCTATACATGAATAATGATATCCCTTAGCTTTTATATTATCAAGCATTATTGATGTAACAGTAGGACCATATTTTATATAACATTTATCTATTATCTTTCCCAAATTCTTTTTGTCAACAAGAAAATCAACTTCTAATTTAAATTCATTTCCTGGAATACTTCTATCTACAAAACCTAAATCTTGAGGTATAGATTCGTTGAATATAATTTTTCCAACTGTAGTTTCAATTATTCCACTTTTTAAAATTCCATTTATTTCTTTTGTCATTTTAACTTTAATCTTTGCTTGAAGTTCTATTTCTCCAAGCTGATAAGCCATTATTGCTTCGTCAACAGAAGAAAATGCTCTTCCTTCACCCTTAGCTCCATCTTTATCTATTGTTAAATAATAGGAACCAAGAACCATATCCTGTGTAGGTACACTTACTGGTTTTCCATCAGATGGTTTTAATATATTATTAGCAGCAAGCATTAAAAATCTTGCTTCAGCCTGTGCTTCTACAGATAGTGGAACGTGTACTGCCATCTGGTCACCATCAAAATCGGCATTATATGCAGTACAAACAAGAGGATGAAGTTTTATAGCCCTTCCTTCTACTAAAACCGGCTGGAAAGCCTGTATTCCAAGCCTATGCAATGTAGGAGCACGATTAAGAAGAACTGGATGCTGTTCAATTACCTCTTCAAGTACATCCCAAACTTCATTTTGAACTCTTTCAACCATTCTCTTTGCACTCTTAATATTGTGTGCAACACCACTTTCAACAAGTTTTTTCATTACAAATGGTTTAAATAGTTCAAGTGCCATTTCTTTTGGAAGTCCACATTGATACATTTTTAATTCTGGACCTACAACTATAACAGAACGTCCTGAATAGTCAACACGCTTACCAAGAAGATTTTGTCTAAATCTTCCTTGTTTTCCTTTTAGCATATCAGAAAGAGATTTTAATGGTCTGTTACCAGGACCTGTAACAGGTCTTCCTCTTCTTCCATTATCAATTAAAGCATCTACTGCTTCTTGAAGCATTCTTTTTTCATTTCTAACTATAATATCCGGTGCTCCTAAATCAAGGAGCTTTTTTAATCTATTGTTTCTGTTTATAACTCTTCTGTATAAATCATTTAAATCAGAGGTAGCAAATCTTCCTCCATCTAGCTGAACCATTGGTCTTAAATCAGGAGGAATAACTGGTACAACATCTAATATCATCCATTCTGGTCTATTACCTGATTTTCTAAAAGATTCAACTACTTCTAATCTTCTTATAATTCTTATTTTCTTTTGACCATTTGCATCCTTTAATTCTTTTTTTAATTCTTGTGACATTAGCTCTAAATCTATTTCCTGCAAAAGAAGTTTAATTGATTCAGCTCCCATTCCTGCAGTAAAACTATCTTCGCCATATTTATCTATAGCTTCTCTATATTCTTTTTCAGTTAAGAGCTGTTTCTTTAAAAGTGGTGTTTCTTTAGGATCTATAACAACATATGATGCAAAATAAAGTATTTTCTCTAAAGCTCTTGGAGACATATCTAAAATTAATCCCATACGTGATGGTATCCCTTTGAAATACCATATATGAGATACTGGGGCAGCAAGTTCAATATGCCCCATTCTTTCACGTCTTACTTTAGCTTTAGTGACTTCAACTCCACATCTGTCACAAACTATACCCTTATATCTAACTCTTTTATATTTACCGCAATGACATTCCCAATCCTTTTGTGGTCCAAAAATTCTTTCACAAAATAATCCATCTCTTTCAGGCTTCAATGTCCTGTAATTAATAGTTTCTGGTTTTTTTACTTCACCTCTTGACCATTCTCTTATTTGTTCAGGTGAAGCTAATCCTATTTGTATAGCATCAAAATTATCTAATTCAAACAAGGGTACATCCTCCCTTCATAATTAGTGTTCATCATTAAAATCATCTAGCTCTAAATCATCTTCAAAACTGTCTATTGGAAGTTCATCATAATCTAATTCTAAATCTTGATCTTCCTCAGTATCTTCATCTAATGTTTCAACATATTCTTCACTTGGAGCAGGTGGAACAAAATCTTCTGTTCCTTCTATATTAACGTCCAATTCTTCAATTTCTTCATCTACAGATTCTTTAAGTTTAACTTCTTGCTTATTATCATTAAGAACTTTTACGTCTAAACATAATGCTTGAAGCTCTTTTATAAGAACCTTAAATGATTCTGGAACTCCTGGCTCTGGTATATTTTCACCTTTTACAATTGATTCGTAAGTTTTAACCCTACCTACAACATCATCTGATTTAACAGTTAATATTTCTTGTAGAGTATAAGCTGCACCATAAGCCTCAAGTGCCCAAACTTCCATTTCACCAAATCTTTGGCCACCAAATTGAGCTTTACCTCCTAAAGGCTGCTGAGTAACTAATGAGTATGGCCCAGTGGAACGTGCATGTATTTTATCATCAACTAAGTGGGCTAATTTTAATATATACATATATCCTACTGTTACCCTATTATCAAAAGGTTCTCCTGTTCTTCCATCATAAAGAACAGTTTTTCCATCTGTTTCATATCCAGCCTTTTGTAGACATTCGATTATATCTTCTTCTGTAGCTCCATCAAATACTGGAGTAGCTATATGCCATCCTAATTTAGCTGCAGCCCATCCAAGATGTACTTCAAGCACCTGCCCTATATTCATACGAGAAGGAACTCCAAGTGGATTTAAACATATTTCCAGTGGTCTTCCATCTGGTAAAAATGGCATATCTTCTTCTGGAAGTACTCTTGAAATAACACCTTTATTACCATGCCTTCCAGCCATTTTATCTCCAACAGATATTTTTCTCTTTTGAGCTATATAACATCTAACTAATTTGTTTACTCCTGGAGGAAGTTCATCTCCGTTTTCCCTTGTAAACACTTTAACATCAACAATTATACCAGCTTCACCGTGTGGAACTCTTAAAGAAGTATCTCTAACTTCTCTAGCTTTTTCACCAAATATAGCACGAAGAAGTCTTTCTTCTGCAGTAAGCTCAGTTTCTCCCTTAGGAGTAACTTTACCTACAAGAATATCTCCAGACCTTACTTCAGCTCCTATTCTTATTATACCTCTTTCATCAATGTCTTTAAGAGCATCTTCACCTACATTAGGAATGTCTCTTGTTATTTCCTCTGGTCCTAATTTAGTATCTCTTGCTTCTGCTTCATACTCTTCAATATGAATTGATGTAAATACATCATCAGCAACTAATTTTTCGGATATAAGCATAGCATCTTCGTAGTTATATCCTTCCCAAGTAATAAATCCAATAAGAATATTTCTACCTAATGCTATTTCTCCCATATCTGTTGATGGACCATCTGCTAATACTGTACCAACTTCAACTCTTTCACCTTTGCTTACAATAGGTCTTTGATTTATACAGGTACCTTGGTTTGATCTTTTAAATTTTAAAAGCCTATAGGTATCTGTCCCTCCATCTGAGTCTCTTTTAACCCTTATTTCATTAGCACTTACATAAGTAACTATTCCTGCATTTTTAGCTTTAGGAAGAACTCCAGAATCTACAGCTGCTTTATATTCTATTCCCGTACCAACAATAGGTGCACTTGGTTTAAGAAGAGGTACTGCTTGACGCTGCATGTTCGATCCCATAAGAGCACGGCTGGCATCATCATTTTCAAGAAATGGTATCATAGCTGTAGCAACAGATACTAATTGTCTTGGAGATACATCCATAAGATCAACATCTTCTCTTGGAACAACTATAATCTCTTCTTGTGCTCTTACTGTTACCTTTTTATCTAAAAATCTTCCTTCTTCATCTAAAGGCTCATTTGACTGAGCAATTAAATATTCATCTTCTTCATTAGCAGTAAGATAAACTATCTCATTAGTTACTATACCTGTCTTTTTATCTACAATTCTATAAGGTGTTTCAATAAATCCATATTCATTAACTTTAGCATAAGTTGCTAATGAATTTATAAGACCAATGTTTGGTCCTTCAGGAGTTTCTATTGGACACATTCTACCATAATGTGAATGGTGAACGTCTCTTACTTCAAAACCTGCTCTTTCTCTTGATAAACCTCCAGGTCCTAATGCCGAAAGTCTTCTTTTATGAGTAAGTTCTGAAAGAGGATTAGTCTGATCCATAAACTGTGAAAGCTGTGAACTTCCAAAAAATTCCTTTATAGCTGCTGCAACAGGTCTTATATTTATAAGTGCTTGTGGTGTTATAACTTCTTGATCTTGAATTGTCATTCTTTCTCTAACTACTCTTTCCATCCTTGAAAGACCAATTCTAAATTGATTTTGCAGCAATTCTCCAACAGATCTTAATCTTCTATTCCCTAAATGATCTATATCATCAACATGACCTATTCCATACGCTAATCCTAATTCATAGCTTATAGTAGCTAATATATCATCTTTTATAATATGCTTTGGTATTAATCTATGTATGTTTTTCTTTATTTCTTCTTTTATAGTATTTTCATCACTATAATTATCAAGGATTTCTTTTAATGTTGGATAATGTACAAGTTCCCTTATGTTAAGATCATCAACATTAAAATCAACTACTTTATTTAATTTTACAAAATTATTGCCTATTACCCTAACTATTCTATCTTCAACTGCTATATCTACAGAATTAATGCCTGAATCTTGAATTTCTAAAGCTTTTTCTCTATCAATTTTTTCGCCTTTTTGAACTAATATTTCTCCAGTAATAGGGCTTATAATATCTTTAGCAGCAATTTGATTAGTAATTCTAAGATGAAGTGCTAATTTCTTATTAAATTTATATCTTCCAACTCTAGATAAATCATATCTTTTTGCATCAAAAAATAATGAATCTATAAGAGATGTTGCACTTTCTACAGTTGGAGGTTCACCTGGTCTTAACCTTTTATAAATTTCAAGTAGTGCTTCTTCTTTAGTCTTAGTACTATCTTTTTCTATTGTAGCTTTAAGACGTTCTTCTTCACCAAAAAATGAAGTAAGTTCATTATCACTGCCACAACCCATAGCTCTAGCTAAAACAGTTATTGGAAGTTTTCTTGTTTTATCTATCCTTACATGAATTACGTCATTTGAATCAGTTTCGTATTCAAGCCACGCTCCTCTATTAGGTATTACAGTAGATGAAAAAAGTTTTTTACCTGTTTTATCTACTGAATAGCTATAATAGACACCTGGTGATCTCACCAGCTGGCTTACTATTACTCTTTCTGCTCCATTAATTATAAAAGTACCCTGTTCAGTCATAAGAGGGAAGTCTCCCATAAAAACTTCTTGTTCTTTAACTTCTCCAGTTTCTTTGTTAATAAGTCTAACCTTTACCTTTAACGGTGCTGCATAAGTAGCATCTCTTTCTTTACATTCTTCTACAGAATACTTGATATTATCTAAATCAAGTTTGTAGCCAACAAATTCAAGAATAAGGTTACCAGTATAATCTGTAATAGGATTAATATCATCAAAAACTTCTTGTAACCCTTCATCTAAAAACCATTGGTAGGAATCTAGCTGAACTTCAATTAAATTTGGCATATCTGCTACTTCTTTAAGTTTGGAAAAACTCATTCTTGTTCTTTTCCCAACTTTTACAGGATGTACCATGGATTATCACCCCTTACTTAAAGTAAAAATAACCAAAAGCACATAATATCTCCTAGGAACTAGTGCATTTGGAAAAAACCGTATCATTCATCGTATCAGTATAACCTAAATTGTCAAAATAATTCATATTTTTAAAAAATAATTCATAAAATTTTAATATAAATATGAAATATTCATCAATCAATGCAATTAATTATGTTACCATAATAAAACTTATGTGTCAATAGTTACATTAAAAAAAGAAGCGCTTTTGTAGAAGCGCTTCTTTTTTTATATTATTTTATTACTTTATTTCTACAGTAGCTCCAACTTCAGAAAGTTTAGCTTTCATAGCTTCAGCATCTTCTTTGCTTACGCCTTCTTTTAATGTCTTAGGAGCTCCATCAACTAGTTCTTTAGCTTCTTTTAATCCAAGACCAGTTAATTCTCTAACAACTTTTATAACTTTAATTTTTTCTCCACCAGCATTAGCTAATATTACATCAAATTCAGTTTTTTCTTCAGCAGCTGGAGCAGCAGCAGCTCCACCAGCAACTGCTACAGGAGCAGCAGCACTAACTCCAAATTCTTCTTCACATGCTTTTACTAGTTCATTTAATTCTAATACAGTCATTTCTTTTATAGCTTGAATAATTTCTTCTCTTGTCATTTAAACAGCACCTCCAAAATTTTTAATTAAGCTTATTCAGCTGATTCTTTCTTTTCACTAATTGCATTTAATAAGTAAACAAGATTTGATAATGGAGCTTTGAAGCTTCCAAGTAATTTTGCAATAAGAACTTCTCTTGATGGTATTGAAGCAAGTTTTTTAACTCCTTCAGTATCATATATTGTTCCTTCAACTATACCAGCTTTTAATTCAAGTTTTTTATGATCTTTTGCAAAATCATTAAGAATTCTAGCTGGTGCAGTAGCATCATCATAACCAAAAGCTACTGAAACAGGTCCTTCTAAATAATTTATTATTCCATTGAACCCAAGTTCTTTAGCAGCTAATGTAGTTAAAGTATTTTTATATACTTTATATTCTACTCCTGCTTCTCTTAATTTTCTTCTAAGCTCTGTATCTTCCTCAACAGTTAAGCCTTGATATTTTGCAAATACAATACCTTGAGCTTTTTGCATTTTTTCTTTTATTTCAACAACTTTTGCCTTTTTTAATTCTAGATTTTTACTCACTGCGTCCACCTCCTCACAGTTTTAGAACTGCTTAGTAAAATTAAAAGTCCCTCCGTAGACGCGGAGAGACCAATTGTTTATATCTATATTGGAACCCTCGGTAGGTTGGAAACCCTTTATGCAAATGCACCTACTGTCTACGGAATACTATTCTATTTAAATTTTAATATTACAACTTTTGAAAGTATATCAAAATTTGTATCTTAAGTCAATATTAATCTAAAGCCTTAACTGGATTAATTTTTATTCCAGGTCCCATAGTGCTTGATATAGATACTGACTTAATATATTGTCCTTTAGCTGCTGCAGGCTTAGCTTTAATTATAGCTTCCATTATTGTCTTAAAGTTTTCAAGAAGTTTTTCAGCTCCAAATGATCTTTTCCCAATTGGAACATGAATTATAGCTGTTTTATCTACTCTATATTCAACTTTACCAGCTTTAATTTCTGCAATAGCTTTAGAAACATCAAAAGTAACTGTTCCAGATTTTGGATTTGGCATTAAGCCTTTAGGACCAAGTAATCTTCCTAATCTTCCTACTACACCCATCATATCAGGAGTAGCTACAACAACATCATAGTCAAACCAGTTTTCTTTTTGAATTTTTTCTACAAGCTCTTCAGCTCCTACAAAATCAGCACCTGCTGCTTCAGCTTCTTTAGCCTTATCTCCCTTAGCAAATACTAAAACTTTAACTGTTTTACCAGTTCCATGAGGAAGTACAACAGCTCCTCTAACTTGTTGATCTGCATGTCTTGGGTCAACTCCAAGTCTAACAGCAAGTTCTATAGTTTCATCAAATTTAGCTTTTGATGTTTTTACAGCAAGCTCTACAGCTTCTTGTGCAGAATATAGAACACTTTTATCAACAAGCTTAGCACTTTCTATATAATTCTTTCCCATTTTGCTAAACCTCCTTTGTGGTATTAACGGTTTTTTACCTCCCACCGATAACGTACATTATACTACGTTTAAGTTGGTAGATATTAAACTCTAGTTTTTATATTATTCTTCAATTGTTATACCCATGCTTCTAGCTGTTCCAGCTATCATGCTCATTGCAGCTTCTATTGATGCAGCATTTAAATCAGGCATCTTAGTTTCTGCAATTTCTCTAAGCTTGGCTTTTGAAATTTTAGCAACTTTATTTTTGTTTGGTACACCAGAACCACTTTCAATTCCAGCTGCTTTCTTTAATAATACAGCTGCTGGAGGAGTCTTTAGTATAAAGCTAAAGCTTCTGTCCTGATATACTGTAATAACTACTGGGATTATAAGCCCTGCTTGATTTGCAGTCTTAGCGTTAAATTCTTTACAAAATCCCATAATATTTACACCATGCTGACCAAGTGCTGGACCAACTGGTGGTGCTGGAGTTGCTTTTCCTGCAGGAAGTTGAAGTTTAATCATTCCTGTTACTTTTTTAGCCATGAGTTTACACCTCCTATAATGTGGTAATCGGACTTATAGTCCTCCCACTTATTAAGATTTAGCTATCCTAAATCTTATAAGTTTTAATCTAATTTAGCTACCTGGTTAAATTCAAGCTCTACTGGGGTTTCACGCCCAAACATATTTACAAGAGCTTTAATTTTGTGCTTTTCAGTATTTATTTCCTGAATTAAAGCAACAAAATTTTCTAATGGACCAGATACAACTTTAACTGTTTCTCCTACCTCAAGGTCAATTTGAACAGGCTTTTCAGTAATACCCATATTTTGAACCTCTTCATCGGTAAGTGGTACAGGTTTTGACCCTGGACCTACGAAACCTGTAACTCCTCTTGTATTTCTAACTATATACCAAGAATCATCGTTCATTATCATTTTTACAAGAACATATCCTGGAAATACTTTTTTTAAAGTAGTTTTTTTCTTACCATCTTTTATTTCCACTTGTTCTTCCATTGGAACTTGAATGTCTTGAATTAAATGATGAAAGTTTCTATTTTCTATTGTTTTTTCTAAATTTGCTTTCACTTTATTCTCATACCCAGAATATGTGTGAACCACATACCATCTAGCTCTCTCTGCCATAATCAAAGGGACGGACTCTTCCACCCCTACCTCCTTTTTGTTTATTTAAAAATCAAATTGAAGAGGTTATTGAAACCATAATCCAATATTACAACTATAACTGTAAAGATAACACAGAAAGTAACCACAGCTGCTAGTGCCTTTTTTACTTCTTTTTTAGGTGCCCAAGTTATTCTTTTGGTTTCTGCTTTAATACTTTTAAAAGGCTTTATAAATAATTTTATTTTTGATTCTTTATTGCCTCTAACCTTTTCATTAACAGCCATTTCATCCACATCCTTAAAATATTCTGTGTTATTTTGTTTCTTTATGAGATGTATGCTTGTGGCAGAATTTACAATATTTTTTCATTTCTAATCTGTCTGGATCATTCTTTTTATTTTTAGTTGAATTGTAATTTCTTTGTTTACACTCTGTACATGCTAAGGTAATTTTTACTCTCATAATCTGCACCTCGCTCTCATTACATTTATATAAATGTTACTAATATTACTCCAACGCTGTGTTTTACCTTAATAATCTATCATAAGTTAACAATTATGTCAACAATTTTAATATTTTAGATTAAATACAGCAAAATTTTTAGCAATTTATTTTCCCTTAAAAAGGACTAGGTCTAGAAACCCAGTCCTTTTTAATAAAATAATAATTACTCAACTATTTTAGTAACAACACCTGAACCAACTGTTCTTCCGCCTTCTCTTATAGCAAATCTTAATCCTTCATCCATTGCTACTGGTG
>NZ_FUYD01000021.1:0-17520 GCF_900167505.1 Clostridium sp. USBA 49 | reverse complement strand
TTGAAATAAAGGAGGAAATAAAAATGTCAAAGGCAAAATTTGAAAGAAGCAAGCCACATGTAAATATTGGAACAATAGGACACGTAGACCATGGTAAGACAACATTAACAGCAGCAATAACAACAGTATTAGCAAACAAAGGATATGCAGAAGCAACAAAATATGACGAAATAGATAAGGCACCAGAAGAAAAAGAAAGAGGAATAACAATAAATACAGCACACGTAGAATATGAAACAGATAACAGACACTATGCACACGTAGACTGTCCAGGACACGCAGACTATGTAAAGAACATGATAACAGGAGCAGCACAAATGGACGGAGCAATATTAGTAGTAAGTGCAGCAGATGGTCCAATGCCACAAACAAGAGAGCATATACTACTAGCATCAAGAGTAGGAGTAGATTACATAGTAGTATTTTTAAATAAAGCAGATATGGTAGACGATCCAGAACTATTAGAATTAGTAGAAATGGAAGTAAGAGAGTTATTAAATGAATACAACTTCCCAGGAGATGAAATCCCAATAATAACAGGAAGTGCATTAAAAGCATTAGAAAATCCAACAGATCCAGAAGCAACAAAATGCATAATGGAATTAATGGATGCAGTAGATAGCTATATACCAACACCAGAAAGAGCAACAGATAAGCCATTCTTAATGCCAGTAGAAGATGTATTCACAATAACAGGAAGAGGAACAGTAGCAACAGGAAGAGTAGAAAGTGGAATACTAAAAGTAGGAGACGAAGTAGAAATAGTAGGATTAAGCGAAGAAAGAAAGAAGACAGTAGTAACAGGAGTAGAAATGTTTAGAAAGCTCTTAGACCAAGCAATGGCAGGAGATAATATAGGAGCATTACTAAGAGGAATACAAAGAACAGATATAGAAAGAGGTCAGGTATTAGCAAAACCAGGCAGTGTAAATCCACACAAGAAATTTGTAGGTCAAGTATACGTACTAAAGAAAGAAGAAGGCGGAAGACATACACCATTTTTTGATGGATATAGACCACAATTTTATTTTAGAACAACAGACGTAACAGGCACAATAAAATTACCAGAAGGAGTAGAAATGGTAATGCCAGGAGACCATATAGACATGAACGTTGAACTAATAACACCAGTAGCAATGGATGAAGGATTAAGATTTGCTATAAGAGAAGGCGGAAGAACAGTTGGTTCAGGTGTTGTTACTAAAATAGTTGAGTAATTAAAATAATTACAAATTAAAACTATTAAATATTAATAATAAAATTTAATGCGCATTAGTAAAGTATATTTAAAAAAGTTTAAAAAAATATGTTTATTTAAAATATATTTTAATAAATTATATTTTAAATTACTAAAATATATTACAAATATTACAAAACATATTTATAATAAAAAAACATATTTATAATAAAAAAGGAAGGGGACGCCCTTCCTTTTTTATATAATTATTTACATAAATTTAAATAATTATATCAACCATTTTAAAAAATGTCTCAAGAATTTTATAACATTAGCAGCGGTTTTACTGGTGATTTTTTAATTATTTTTATATAGACTTTTTTCAAGTTTTCTTTTTACTCTTTGAAGTGCATTATCTATAGATTTTGCATGTTTATTTAAATCAATAGTTATTAACAGAAATTATAATATATTAAGATATTATAATAATTCAATTTTGCTTGTATTTGCAAAATTGAAATTACATACATAAGTATTTTGTATAAACTCAAATGCTTAAAACAGAAGAATTATCAAGCGAAGAATTAACTCAATCATATGCATTTTGTATAAACTCAAATAATTATTGACATAATAATATATATAATATATTATGTAATTAAATGCATTGAAGGGAAGAGTAACAAATGGGAATGCTTAAAAGAGAGCTGGAGAGGGTGAAAGCCAGCAGTATGAAAATTTGTGAACATGGCCCCTGAGCATATTATCTGAATAAAAGTAGGATAATACGGCAGCATCCGTTATAATGCACAGTGATAAAAATCTATTTTTATAATAAATAGATAGAGTCACTTAGCAAGGTATCTATGGTAACATAGATACGAATTAGAGTGGTAACGCGTATATTACGCCTCTATGTAGAATTTTCTGCATAGAGGTTTTTTTAAATTTATATATGTATAATGTTAACATAAATTCTTTATATAAATTTTATTCTTATGTTTTTTTATTTAATTTATATATAATGTTTTATTGGATACAAAAGATAAAAATGCAGATGAAATAGTTATTTAATTTACATATATATAATGTTTTATATTAAAAACAATTGATATAGTAATAAATCTTTTATTTAAAGGAGGAGATTTTATGGATAAAAAAACATACTACATTACAACACCAATATATTATCCATCAGCTAATTTGCATATTGGAAATACTTATACAACTGTAGCTGCAGACGCTTTAGCAAGATTTAAAAGATTAACAGGTTACGATGTATTCTTTTTAACAGGTACAGATGAACATGGCGAAAAAATTCAAAGAATTGCAGAAGAAAGAGGAGTTACTCCTAAAGAATATGTAGATGAAATAGTCGCAGGAATAAAAGATCTTTGGAAATTAATGAATATAAGTTATGATAAATTTATAAGAACAACAGATAGTTATCATGAAAAAGCAGTTCAAAAAATATTTAATAAACTTTATGAACAAGGAGATATTTATAAAAGTTCATATGAAGGACATTACTGTATACCTTGTGAATCCTTTTGGACTGAAACTCAACTTATAAACGGTAATTGCCCAGATTGTGGAAGACCAGTCGAAAAGAAAACAGAAGAAGCTTACTTTTTTAAAATGTCAAAATACGCTGACAAACTTATTGAATATATAGAAACTCATCCAGAGTTTATTCAGCCAGAATCAAGAAAAAATGAAATGCTTAATAATTTTTTAAGACCAGGTCTTCAAGATTTATGTGTTTCTAGAACTTCATTTAATTGGGGCATACCTGTAGAATTTGATAAAGGTCATGTAGTCTATGTCTGGATAGATGCTTTATCAAACTATATAACAGCTTTAGGATATAATGGAGAAAATACAGAACTTTATGAAAAATATTGGCCTGCAGATGTACATTTAATTGGGAAAGATATACTAAGATTTCACACAATTTACTGGCCTATTATGCTTATGGCACTTGGACTTCCACTTCCTAAACAGGTATTTGGTCATGGATGGCTTTTAGTTGATGGAGGTAAAATGTCAAAATCTAAGGGGAATGTGGTTGATCCAGTAATTTTAGCAAAACATTTTGGGGTAGATGCTATAAGATATTATTTGCTAAGAGAAATACCTTTTGGTTCAGATGGACTATTTAATAATGAAATATTTATAAAAAAGATAAATTCTGACCTTGCAAATGATTTAGGAAATCTTTTATCTAGAACAGTAGCAATGATAGAAAAATATTTTGGAGGTATTATACCTGCTCCAATTGCAAAAGAATCAATAGATAATGAGCTTATAGAATTAGCTTTAAATACACCTAAAAAGGTAGAAGAAAATATAGATAAATTAAGAATTCCAGAAGCTTTAGGTGAAATTTGGACACTTATAAGAAGGGCTAATAAATATATAGATGAAACAACACCTTGGATACTTGCAAAAGATGAAAGCAAGAAAGATAGATTAGGAACAGTTTTATATAATTTAGCTGAAGCATTAAGATTTGTATCTGTATTAATATCTTCATTTTTACCTTCAACAGCTTCCAAAATAAATGAGCAGCTTTCTATTAACTTAATATCTTGGGATAGTTTATCAGCATTTGATGGTACTGAAGCTAATACAAAAGTAAAAAAAGGAGAGCCTATATTTCCAAGGATAGATGTAGAATCTAAACTTAAAGAGCTTGAAGATTTAAAGCTTAAGTCAGAAAATAAAAAAGAAGAAGAAAAGACTTCTATTAAGCCAATTAAAGAAGAAATAACATTAGAAGATTTTGAAAAAATAGATTTAAGAGTAGCTAAGGTTATATCCTGTGAGCATATTAAAGGCGCTAAAAAGCTTTTAAAGCTTAAGGTAGATTTAGGAGGAGAAGAAAGACAGGTAGTTTCAGGTATAGCACAATATTATAAACCTGAAGATTTAATAGGTAAATATGTAGTATTAGTTGCTAACTTAAAACCTGTTAAATTAAGAGGAGAAATTTCTCAAGGTATGATTCTTGCTGCATCAACTGATGATGATAGCAAGCTATTTGCTGTAACAATACCAGGAGATCTTCCAACAGGAAGTCAGGTAAGATAGAAAATTTCTTAACATAGAAAAATTTTACTAAAATAAATTGATTTTTATATACTCTATTTTTATATACTCTATGATACTTATAATTATAATTTAAAAAAAAGGAGCTATGACTTTAATGTTTATAGCTCCTTTTTTTTATACCTAATTTTTAATATGTAAATTAAACTTTACATATTAAGATATTATAAAAATTAATATTGACTAATTCTGAGTAAAATAGTAGGATATAATAAGACAATTCAGAGTAAAATACTCATATATCATAAAAAGTGATTTAAATCACATAAATAAATAACAATTAATTGTAATATTAATTCAGAGTAAAATACTCATATATTTTGGAGGAGATAATAAATATGGATAAATTATTAAAAATAATAAATTTAAAAACTCAAATAGATGATAAGCAAATACTTAAAGGATTAAACTTAGAAATAGGCAAAGGTGAAGTTCATGCAATTATGGGACCTAATGGTGCAGGAAAATCAACTTTAGCTAACACTCTTATGGGACACCCAAAATACGAAATATTAGATGGTGAAATTATTTTTGAAAATGAAGTTATTAATAACTTAAAAGCAGATGAAAGAGCTAAAAGAGGAATATTTTTATCATTTCAATACCCAGAAGAAATACCTGGGGTTACTGTAGAAAATTTTTTAAGAACAGCAAAAATGGCTATTACAGGAAAACCCTTAAAAATTTTAACTTTTAAAAAAGCTTTAAAGGAAAAAATGGATCTTTTAAATATGAAAGAAGAATATGCACAAAGATACTTAAATCAAGGCTTTTCTGGTGGGGAAAAAAAGAAAAATGAAATACTTCAAATGGCAATATTAGAACCAAAACTTGCTATTTTAGATGAAACTGATTCAGGCCTTGATGTAGATGCTATTAAAACAGTATCACAAGGAGTTAATTCTTTAAAAAACAGTGAAAATTCTATACTTATAATAACTCACCACAATAAAATATTAGATTATTTAAAACCGGATTTTGTTCATATATTAATAGATGGAAAAATTGTTAAAACTTCAGATATTTCTTTAGCAAAAGAAATAGAAGCTAATGGATATGAAGCTTTTAAGTAAATTTTAAATTAACTTCTATACTGTTCATGGGAATCTAGAACGATTAGAAAAAAAGGTCTTATAAAAAGAAATCCCACTAAATCTAGAGCAATCGAATTATTGAAAGATAATATAACTAAAATTGAAGTTATATTAAATAAGAGGTGAATTAAATGGAAGAAAAAATAACAAAAAAGACTTATGTAAATGAGCCAAATAGAGGAATATATGATATTAAAAATGAATTTAAATACAGTTTTAAAACAGAGGAAGGATTATCTTCAGATATTATATTAAAAATATCAAAAGAAAAAAATGAACCTAAATGGATGACAGATTTTAGATTAAAGTCTTTAGAAATATATAATAGCATGGAACTACCTCCATGGGGACCAGATTTAACAGATCTTCACATTGAAAATATAGTAACATATGTTAAACCCAATACAGAAATGAAAGGCAAATGGGAAGAAGTACCAGAAGAAATTAAAAAAACTTTTGATATTTTAGGTATTCCAAAAGCAGAACAAACTTCACTTGCAGGAGTAGGAGCACAATATGATTCAGAAGTAGTTTATCACAGTATAAAAGAAGATTTAGTTAAAAAAGGGGTAATTTATACAGACATAGATACAGCTGTTAAAGAATATGAAAGCATAGTCAAAGAATATTTTATGACTTGTGTTAAACCAAATGATCATAAATTTGCAGCACTTCATGGGGCAGTGTGGTCTGGAGGATCATTTGTTTATGTTCCAGAAGGTGTAGAGGTAGATATTCCTCTTCAATCTTATTTTAGACTTAATGCACCAGGAGCTGGACAATTTGAACATACACTTATAATAGTTGAAAAAGGTGCAAAACTTCATTTTATAGAAGGGTGTTCAGCACCAAAGTATAATGTAAACAATCTTCATGCAGGCTGTGTTGAACTTTTTGTCAAAGAAGGAGCAAGGCTTAGATACAGTACTATAGAAAATTGGTCTAAAAATATGTATAACTTAAATACCAAAAGAGCTATAGTAGAAAAAGATGGAATAATGGAATGGGTATCGGGTTCATTTGGATCTAAAGTTTCTATGTTATATCCAATGACTATATTAAAAGGTGAAAGATCTAAAGTAGAATTTACAGGAATAACTTTTGCAGGTAAAGGACAAAATCTTGATACTGGTGTTAAGGTTATTCATGCAGCTCCTTATACTACTTCAACTATAAATTCAAAATCAATATCAAAAGATGGAGGAAAGGCATTATATAGAGGGGCATTACGTGTAGCGCATAACGCTCACCATGTAAAATCAACAATATCTTGTGAATCGCTTATGCTTGATAATAAATCAAAATCAGACACAATTCCAGTTATAGATTTAATGAATGATGATGTAGATATAGGACATGAAGCTAAAATAGGAAGAATAAGTGATGATGCTATATTTTATTTAATGAGCAGAGGTATAAGTGAAAAAGAAGCAAAAGCTATGATTGTTAGAGGCTTTGTAGAACCTATAGCAAAAGAGCTTCCTCTTGAATATGCAGTGGAAATGAATAATTTAATCAAGCTTGAACTTGAAGGAACTATAGGATAAAAAGTAGATTATTTTAAACAAAAATTATAAAAGGAGGAACAGTACTTTGAAAATAGAAAACACAGCTTTAAATACTCTTCCAGTTATAACATGGAGATGGCTTAAAGTAAATGAAAATATATTAAACAATTTTAAAATTAAAGAAAATTTAACTTATAACAAAGATTTCATAAAAAGTTATGAAATTTCAGATATTACACTTAAAAAAATGAGTTCAGATATAGATTATAATCAATATTTAAAATATTTTAATAATAAGAAAGAAGATTTTGGAGTATCAAAAGAATTTATAGATTTAGCAGAAAAATATTACAATTCAGGAATTTTCATTCATATACCCCAAAATATAAAATTAAAGGATCCAATAAAAATTGAATATAAAATAGATAAAGAAAATCCAGTAGTTATAGATAAAAATATAATAATAGCAGAAGAAAACAGTGAAATTACTATAGTCATAGATTATTCAACTAAAGATGATGTTGAAGCTTTTCATAATGGATTAACTAAAATATATGCAAAAAAAAATTCTGTCATTAACATAGTAAAACTTCAAAGACTTAACGATAATTCTAAGCATTTTGATAGTCATATAGCTTTTGAAGGCTATGGGGCAAAAGTAAATTCTATACAAATTGAACTTGGAGCAGAAATTAGTACTACAAATTATATAAATAATTTAGAGGAAGAAAATAGTGAAGCAAATATAAGTTCTATATATTTAGCTGATGGGAAAAGATATATTGATTTAAGCTATTTAATAAATCATAAAGGAAGAAGAAGTATAAGCAATATAGAAACTAGAGGTGCATTAAAAGACAATGCAAAAAAAATATTTAAAGGTACTTTAAATTTTAAAAAAGGTGCAAGTCGTTCTAAAGGAATTGAAGAAGAATATGCTATACTTTTAGATAAAACAGTTAAGGCTGATGCAATTCCTCTGCTTTTATGTGAAGAAGATGATGTAGAAGGTCAGCATGCAGCTAGTGCAGGTCAAATAGATAGTGATAAATTATTTTATTTAATGAGTCGTGGATTAGATGAAAAAGAGGCTAAAAAACTTATAGTAGAAGCATCTTTTACACCAATAATTGATAAAATTCCAATGGAATATTTAAAAGAAGAAATAACCAAAGAAATACACAGGAGGATTGTAAATGCATAATTTTGATGTAGAAAAAATAAGGCATGATTTTCCTATTCTTTCAAAGCATATAAATGATAAACAATTAGTATATCTTGATAATGCAGCTACAACTCATAAACCCAAACAAGTTATTGATGCAATAAAAAATTATAATGAAATAAACAATGGGAATCCACATAGAGGAGCACATTATTTGTCAGTTGCAGCCACAGAAATTTATGAAAACACCAGAGAAAAGGTAAAGAAATTTATAAATGCGTCATCATCAAAAGAAATAATATTTACAAAGAATGCAACTGAATCTTTAAACCTTGTAGCAAATTCATATGGAATGAATTTTTTAAAGCCTGGAGATGAAATAGTTTTATGTATTTCAGAACATCATAGTAATATTATTCCATGGCAGAGAGTAGCAAAAACTCGTGGTGCTATTCTTAAATATATGTATTTAAATTCCGATTTTAGACTTACAATGGAAGAAGTGAAAGAAAAAATAACTAATAAAACAAAAATTGTATCAATTGCACAAATGTCTAATGTACTTGGAACAATATATAAAGTTAAAGAAATTATAGAATACGCCCACTCTAAAGGAGCAGTAGTTTTAATAGATGCAGCACAAAGTGTTCCACATATGAAAGTTGATGTGAAATATTTAGATGCAGATTTTTTAGTGTTTTCAGGCCATAAAATGCTAGGCCCAATGGGAATTGGCGTTTTATATGCTAAAAAGAATATTATAGAGAATATGCCACCATTTTTATTAGGTGGAGATATGATTGAATATGTTGAAGAACAGGAAACTACCTTTGCAGAAATTCCTTTTAAATTTGAAGCAGGAACACAAAATGTTGAAGGAGCTGCAGGGCTTTCTGCGGCTATAGATTACTTAGAAAATATAGGGTTGTATAATATTTATAATTATGAAAAAGAACTTACTGCTTATGCTTTAGATAAAATGATTAATCTTCCATATATTAAAATATATGGCCCTAAAAATTTAGAAAATAGAGGAGGAATAATATCTTTTACTGTTCAAGGATGTCATCCTCATGATATTTCAAGTATTGTAGATACTTATGGAGTTGCAATAAGAGCAGGCCATCATTGTGCACAACCTTTAATGAAATATTTAGGGGTTCCAGCTTTATCAAGAGTAAGCTTTTATTTTTATAATACAAAAGAAGAAATAGATATATTTATAGAAAGTATTAAAAATGCAAGGAAGTGGTTAGGTTATGGATCTTAGTCAAATATATACAGAACTTATATTGGAACACAGCCAAAATACATTAAATAAAAGACATTTAGATTATGCAACATGCACAGAAAGAGGTCATAATCCAAGCTGTGGAGATGATATAGAACTTGAATTAAAATTTAATGGAGATATTATTGAAGAAGCAGCTTTTACAGGAAATGGTTGTGCTATATCTCAAGCTTCAACTTCTATGATGATTGATATAATTACAGGGAAATCAAAAGAAGAAGCTTTAAAATTAATAGAAACATTTATAGGAATGATTAAAAGAGAAATTACAGATGAAAATGAATTAGAAAGACTTGAGGATGCTATGGCATTAAAAAATATTTCTAATATGCCAGCAAGAGTTAAATGTGCAGTACTTGCATGGCACACATTAAAAGAAGCAATAAATAAAAATAAATAATTTAAATATTTATAGAAAATATTGGAATAAACAACTTTTATAGCCCAATATTTTCTATTTTTTATTTATTAAAAACATTGACCAAGCCACATAATTTTTCATATAATATAATAGATGTGTTTTATAGAAAGAAAGGTGAGAAATTTAAAGGAGGGTAGAGTTATAAAATTTAAATTAAAGCGCCAGAACTTAAGAATGTAATAAATCTTAAGTTGACGAGGATGGGAAGTATCGAGATTTCGGCGGATGTCCCACGGTATTGCACTATCGTTAAAAGCTGATAAACCCAAGGAGTGATTCTTGGAACAACATCAGCCTATGTGCTTAAAACCTTTCTTTTATAAAAAATAATAAAACACAATTATTATCAAAATTATAATACAGAAAAGAAAGGGAGATTTGTAATATGTGTGGAATAGTAGGATATGTAGGGAAAAAGGAAGCATCACCAATTTTAGTAAGTGGACTTTCAAAACTTGAATATAGGGGATATGATTCAGCAGGAGTAGCTATAATAGAAAATGACAAATTAAAAGTTACCAAATGTAAAGGAAGACTTTCTAACCTTGAAGCAAAGTTAAATGAAAACCCAATACATGGGATGATTGGTATAGGACATACAAGATGGGCAACTCATGGTGAACCTTCAGATGTTAATTCACATCCACATTCTAATGGAGATGGCACTATAAGTGTAGTGCACAATGGAATAATAGAAAATTATATAGCTTTAAGAGAATGGCTTGCAGAAAAAGGATATAAATTCACATCAGAAACTGATACAGAGGTTATACCTCATCTTATAGATTATTATTATGATGGAAATTTAGAAAAGGCAGTTATGAAAGCTGCATCAAAAATGGAAGGAAGTTATGCTATAGGTGTAGTTTCAACTTATGAACCAGGAAAACTTGTAGCAGTTAGAAAAGACAGTCCTCTTATAGTAGGAATTGGAAAAGATGAATATTTTATAGCTTCAGATATTCCAGCAATTCTAAACTACACAAGAGATATTTATCTTTTAAATGATAAAGAATTTGTAGTTATTACAAAAGATGGAGTAAAACTTCTTACAGAAGATGAAGAAGAAATAAAGAAAGATATATATCATGTAACTTGGAATGCAGATGCTGCAGAAAAAGGCGGCTTTGAACATTTTATGATAAAAGAAATTCATGAACAGCCAAAGGCAATAAAAGATACAATGTCGTCAAGAATTGTATTAGGAAAGCCTGTAACTTTAGATAAAATTACATTAACAAAAGAGCAGCTTGAAAATATAAATAAAGTTTATATAGTGGCATGTGGTACAGCTTACCATGCTGGAATGGTAGGAAAGTATGTTATAGAAAAATTAGCTAGAATACCAGTAGAAGTTGATATAGCATCTGAATTTAGATATAGAAATCCAATAATAGATGAAAAAAGTTTAATGATAGTTATAAGCCAATCAGGAGAAACAGCAGATACTTTAGCAGCACTTAGAGAAGCTAAAAATCATGGAGCAAGAGTTATAGCTATTACAAATGTAGTAGGAAGTTCTGTATCAAGAGAAGCCGAGGATGTTTTATATACTTGGGCTGGGCCGGAAATTGCAGTTGCTTCTACAAAAGCTTATGTAACTCAGCTTATTGCACTTTATATAATAGCTCTTTATTTTGCAGAACTTAAAGAAACATTATCCAAAGAAGAAATAGAAGAATTAAAGAAAGAAATGCTTAAACTTCCTGAAAAAGCTGAAGAATTATTAAAGCACAAAGAAGTAATTCAAAAATTTGCTTCAAAGACTTATATGCATAAAGATATGTTCTTTTTAGGTAGAGGATTAGATTATGCAGCAGCTTTAGAAGGTTCTTTAAAAGTTAAGGAAGTATCATATATTCATTCAGAAGCTTATGCAGCAGGAGAACTTAAACATGGACCAATAGCTTTAGTTGAAAATGGAACAGTAGTAATATCTCTTGCAACTCAAAAGGATTTATTTGAAAAAATGGTAAGTAATATTAAAGAAGTTAAAACAAGAGGAGCTAATGTATTAGCTATTGCTTTTGAAGAAAATAAGGATATACAAAAAACTGTAGATTCTGCTATTTATATTCCAAAAACACATGATGTATTTTCACCAGTACTTTCAGTAATACCTCTTCAGCTTCTTTCTTACTATATAGCAGTACAAAAGGGTTGTGATGTTGATAAACCAAGAAATTTAGCTAAATCAGTTACAGTAGAATAAATAAAATGTTTAGTTGATTGAGTATTGTTGTATAACTCTAAAAAACTCGTGTGACGAATAAAAAAGTCGTGTTAAAAATAAAAAAGTCATGTTAAAAGTCATGGCTAAAATAGGGTAGAAAACCTTATTGGAGCCATGATTTTTGTTTTAGGATGAGTAGGGTAAAGGGGTAAGGTATAAGGTTAAAAGTATTGATTTTATTGGATTCGAATAGAGTATTGATGAAAGATATTGAAAAAAACTTTCCCCTTTTCCCTTGAATCGTATCCCTGTTTTTCCCTATTCCTGACACGACTTTTTTATCTAAAATGAGAGGGGAAATAGGAAAATATTAGGAGAGAAAAACGATTAGAAGGGGTGATTTATGACATGACTTTTTTATATGGAAGAGATTAGGAAAATAGGGTTAAGGCGAGAAGGTGCAAGGGTTTGAGGGGTGTTGGGTTTTGACATGAGTTTTTTATTTATATACATAGTTAGGATTAAGTTTTATTCTAAATAGGGCAAAGGAAAAGGGGTAAAATAAAAAAGTTATGTCAGAGATAAAAAACTTGTGTTAAAAATAATAAAGTCGTGTCAGATAGTTAATAAAGTTGTATTAATAAATTTAATGTATAATAGTGTTATGTTGAGTAATAAAAAAGGAGAAAGTATAATGCGTGAATATTTGAATAAAAAGGTTAAAGTCATTGTTGATAGGCCGTTATGCTCAAAGCACCCAGAGCATGAAATATATTATCTCTTAAATTACGGATATATACCTAACACAATCTCTGAAGATGGTGAAGAAGTTGATGCTTATATTATAGGAGAGTTTCAGCCTCTAAAAGAATTTGAGGGTGTTGTAATAGCAATAATTCATAGAAAAAATGATATTGAAGATAAATTGGTAGTATCAAAGCATCCACACAAATACAGCAAAGAACAAATACAAGCGCTGGTGGAGTTCCAAGAACGATTTTTTGATTCAGAGATTATAATGAGTTGATATACATTATTGAAGTAGTGCTTGCATAAACAGGTTATATGCTTTAGAAGGTGCCATTCGGAATATAAGATGGCATTACTTATTACAGGACATCAAGGATGAACTAAAAGCATTTTATTTATCATTATATGCCAAACAATAAAATGCTGGGAGTTTTTTAAGATTTATTGATTACAAATGATGATATGGGGTTAAGTGATTCTCCAATTCAATTTATTAGAAGGGGTAGATAGATAATTTTGCTTTTTAGCAGTGAACAGGTTAGCAGGGGCAGGAAAATCGTAAATACAGGTATAATTATTTTAATTTTTCTTTTATCTGCAGATATTGCTTTAAGTTTAGTATCTAAAGGTATCAAAGGAATAACAGAAAAAACATTTATTAGCGCAATAATTTTAGTTAACATATTTTTTTACTATAAAGGCAGCAGAATAGCATTTAAAATAACGATGTTTCTGCTGTCAGGAGTTTATATTTTTATCTTTGGTTTGCTGCCTGTTTATTTAGTTTTGGGACTGCTGCGTATGCTAAATATTTTGGACGCTTTTGGCGGTGCTTTATATTTAGTTGTCCCAGCCATAATTATCACAGCAGTAAGTATTTTGATATTTAAAACGGAATTTTATGATGATGTTTTGGCTTTTAAAACTTGCTGGCTGGAAAAAATAAAAAATTGAATTAGTATATTAAAGAAGAAAAATTAGAGTCAAGGTATGGTGGATATCTTAGACAGCAAAAGAAGCAGGGAAAATGGAACAGAGTGCATTTTATGCATGGAATGTGTGAAAAGTTGTCCTAAAGGTGCTGTTTACTTTAAACAGGATAAAAAGGTGTTAAATTAACCAGGGCTAAAGGAAAATATGTTAACGCTGAACCAAAATTGTATTTTGAATATAGATTTGTACTAAAAAACAGTTTGCTAAAAAGATAATAACAAATAACAAGGAAGATAGATTTTATGAAGAGAACAAAAGTCTTGGCTTTTATTCTTATATGTATTTGCATATGGGTATTTTTGCATTTTGAAAATAATTTCATAACTATTACAAAAATCACTGTTGAATCTCCTAAGTTACCTAATGCTTTTGATGGATACAAAATAGTTCATTTGTCAGATTTGCACAGCAAGGAGTTTGGTAAAGGGCAGAAGAATCTTGTTGAGAAAATTGAAGATGCACAACCAGACTTAATAGTATTTACAGGGGATTTGGTTGACAGCAGGCATTTTGATGCAGAGGTTGGCTTGGAACTGGTGAGACAGATTGTAAAAATTGCCCCGACCTATTTTGTGACAGGAAATCATGAATGGTGCTCAGGGAAGTTTGAGTTTCTGGAAAAAGTTATGAAAGAAAATAATGTTCATGTTTTACTAAATACCTGTGATAGAATAGGCAAAGGTAAAGATGGTATTTATATTACGGGAATAGATGACCCTGCGTCAACTCAAGCGATATATGAGGAAACAAAAGTAGTTGAAAATGAAATAAAAAAGCGTAAAGGAAATAAAAGAAAACGATGTATTCAAGATTCTTTTAGCCCATAGACCCGAGATGTTTCCATTATATAGTGAGTATGGATTCGATTTAGTTTTATCTGGACATGCTCATGGCGGACAGGTAAGGCTTCCATTTGCAGGTGGATTGATTGCGCCGAATCAGGGGTTTTTCCCTGAATATACATCAGGAGAATACAAAAGAGGGAACTGCACTATGATTGTAAGCAGGGGACTTGGAAACAGCATTATTTTCCAAAGGCTTTTCAATCATCCCGAAATAGTTGTTTTGACGCTGTCAAAAGGAAAGTAAGCAGCATTTGTTTGAGGGATAGTAAAGGCCAAAAAATGTATATATAATAGTATTATTATTATAAGACAAATTTGTTAATTTATAATGGAGGAATAAGCAATATGAAACGCCAAAATTTAATTCTTGGAACAGGTTTAATTATATTGCTGTAACATTATTATTAAAGTATATGATAGAACTGCCTGATTTCGTTTCTGGTTTATGAATTGGACTTGCAATTGGACTTGAATTAGTTGGAATTTATATGTTTAGGAATAATAAAAAGCGAAACAAAGCCGATAAATAGATTCTTATATTGCATATTAGTGGAATAAAGCGAAACAGCAGATATTTATAATAAATGTGGAGGAAAATAAATGAAGAGTCAAAGAGTCAAAAGATGATTTTGATTTTTGAAATCATATTATGTATATTAGTTCAGATTATTTATGCAGATATTACATTCTATCAAGTCCAATTAATGGAAATATTGAAACAGAGAAAATGGGCGATGGAAATTATTTGGATAAATACTTTGAGATGAAATATTGAAGTATTTTGTGGAACAATAAGGCAATTGCTTCGTCTGAATAAGTAAATACGCTTTTATATAGTGGAGAGTATTTAAGATGAATAAAAAAATTATTATTGTTGTCAGTATATTGGTTCTTGGGATTTTGGCGGTTATATTATTCAGTACATTTGGAAGAAAACCTTTTGCAAAATTATCTGCTAGTGAAATCGTGTCTGCGGAATTATTTATTATGCCGTCTGAAAAAACCATAGACCTAACGGACGAAGAAGATATTGCCGAATTAGCGGATATTTTAAAAGAGATTGCTATATATCGGGAAGATAATTCTGTAAGAGAGTATGCTGGTCAATTATTGCAGGTAACTATTATATTAAAAAACGGTGAAACACATACTATTGGTGCCTATAATCCATTCTTGTTCTTAAATGGAAAATGCTATCGTACAAAGTACGAGCCTTGCCAGAAACTTAATGCCTTCGGGAACCGAATTTTAAATGAGCAGTGATTTCATTAGGCAAACAAAATAAGCAGTATTTGCTGAAAAAACATTGAAAATTGATAAAGCAAATGTGAGAATTTATCAGAAAAAGTATTCTTTACATTGCGTATATTTTTGAACTTTATACAAAATAGGTATTGACTATCACCTTAGGGGTTAGCCTATGATAAATTATGAGGTGATACGAATGTTAATTAAAGATGTTTGTAAAAAATGTAAATTGACAAAAAAAGCAGTTGAATATTATGAGCAGCAGGGATTGATTTCTCCAGCGGTTGAGGATAATGGTTACCGAAATTATAGCGATGAAGATATTTCTGTATTAAAAGAAATTGGAGTTTTAAGGAAATTAGGCATCAGCATTGCTGAAATCAAAGATATTCTTGCAAGTACAAATAAAGCCGCTGCTCTGGCAAAGTGCAAATATAAGATGGATTTAGAAGTTGAAAAAGCAATGGCTAAGAAAAAATGTTTAGAACAGTTGATGGATGATTATAATATTGACCAAGCAATTACCTATATTGAAGAAAACATTGAGAAGCATTTCACAATTAAAGAGAAATTGTTGCAAGCATTTCCAGGAGGTTATGGAATGTATCTATGCATACATTTTGGACAGTTTCTTAATGGGAAAATTGATACTGAGGAAAAAGAAGAGGCATATAATAAAATTGTTGATTACTTAGATACGGTTTCAAAAATAGAATTTCCGAAAGAATTGGAAGAATATTTGCTGCAAGGTCTTGGACAGTTGGAAAAGATAGATATGCAGAGAATAAATTCATCTATAATAGATGCAGTAAACAATATAGATATATATTTAAAAGAAAATAAGGAAGATATTGGGAAATATTTGGAATATAGAAATTCAGATGAATATAAAAAATCACCAGCCTGTAAAATGCAGCAATTATTATTGCAGTTTCAGCAAGAGAGCGGTTATTATGATATATTTATTGAAAATTTAAAAATATTGAGTGACTCATATAGAGAGTATCTTGAAAAACTCCAGGTAGCAAATAAAACATTTGTAGATAAATATCCTCAGATTGATAATATTTATAAGTTGTAGTTATACAAGAATAACGATTATGATTAAAAAAGAAAGCACCAGCATTTGCTATATATATTAGTTTTTGAATGTTTATATATTTGTTTTTACATAAGATATTTTGACAAGCAATTAAAGAGTGTAAAATGTATGCTTTTTACAATATTGCACAGAATCAAGAAAATATGCGAAAAGAGAAAACCGAAAGGATTGTATAAGGAGATTATGAAAGGGAGTGAATAGAATGGAAAAGAAATTGACGGCAGATGATTTAAAAAGAATCGCCGAAGAGACAAAACACCTTAATATAAAACCCTTGGAAGTAAAGATTCCTATAAATGTCAAGATTAAAATGTAACTTTTTGATCATTTAAGAATGTAGCTTTTTTACTCATCCTCTTGTTTAAAATGATCTTTTAAGCGATATGATTTTCCATTAATAGAAACAACATGAGCATGGTGTAAAATCCTATCTAAGATAGCATTTGCAATAACTGGATCATAGAAAACATCATCCCAAGCATTAAAATTTATATTAGTTGTTAATATCGTACTCTTTTTTTCATATCTCATATCAATAAGTTGAAAAAACAACTTAGAATCTTCCTTATCTATTGGTAAATAACCTAATTCATCTATTATTAGAAGCTTATACTTGCTAAAATGTTTAAGTCTAGCATCTAA
>NZ_FUYD01000016.1:0-41058 GCF_900167505.1 Clostridium sp. USBA 49 | reverse complement strand
GTTTTTATAGTTTTCTTTGAGTATCCATTTCTACTATTTGAGGTTTGTTTTTCAGTAACATCATACTTGTCATATCCAAGCTGTGTATCCATTTCTGCTTCTAATGCTTCTTGCAGTACCTCTTTAAATAATTCTTTCATAGCAGCTAAAACATCATTAGGACTTTTAAAGTTCTGCTCATTAACATAATTTCTTAAAATTTCTTTAGAAATATTCGACATAAAAAACACTCCTTCTTGTAAATATTTGGTATATTATCTATCCAAATTCTTGCCAAGAAAGAGTGCTTTTTATTCAGTTTACACAAAATTTTTTGCAGGCTCTAAAATAAGCACAAACCAAATGTTTTTGTTAAACTTACTAATTTAAATAAACAAAAATCATTTGACTTGTGCTATATTTTTGAAAAAAATTTTTAGCAATGTGAGTTTTTAATTGTTATGGTGTTTAATATATACTTTCTATATTTATACCTTTATAAAAGATATTTAAAATATCTTTATATTTTATTCCATTTTTTGAAAGCTCAATTGCTCCATATTGGCTCATTCCTGCACCATGACCAAAACCGCCGCCATATAATATAAAGCCTTTTTCGTTTTTTTCTACAGAAAAAAATGAAGAAGGAAGAGAAGCTATATTAGTAAGGGATGTTCCATTTTGCCTTATTAAAACTGTTTTTTCATTTGTATATTGTTCATTACATTTTATAGAACTTCTTATATAAGAATCACCCTGCACATTTACAACAGCATTTGAAAAAATAAAAGATATCTCTTTTACTATTCCACTCTTACCTCTTTTTAATATTTTAATATCTTTAATATCTTTAAGTATAGGCATTTCTTTTATTTTTTTTGAATTTTTATAAACAGTTATATAATCTCTATAATTTTCTACAGAATATAGATTTTTTAAAGTTTTATTTAAAGCAGTTGTAATACCTGATTTTGAATATTCAACTTTCCATCTAAAATAAGGATAATTACTATCTATAGCTTTAATATTTGTATTTTTAAAAAAATCAAGCCATTCTTTTTCAGATTTTGGCAGTTCTTTTTTAGGTATAAGATAATTATTATTTTGTATATAAGGTTTATTATCTGAACTCCCATCAGATTTAAACCATACATCTTTATAATCTGCTCCAGTACCTGCTGATGTAGAATAATATTTAGCATCTATAGGGTTATCTTCATAAGTCATTATTATGCCTTTAGTAGATATAACAGCTTCTGTAGCAAGGCTGTTTTGTTCTATATTATTGTATACTTGACTTTTAGTACTATCATCTACATGAAAACCTAAGTTTTCAAATCTATTAGATATCATATCTGATATTGCATAAGTTCTTGCTGCTACTGCTTGACACTTAAGAGCTTCAATACCTCCAAAAGATGGCATTTCAGAAGGAACTACTTTAGATAGATAATCTTCTATATTTACTTCATTTATAACTGTCATACCATTTTTTAAAATATTAAATTCCAATATTCCATTATATACTGGAGTAAAAGAAGGATTACCTCTTTCTAAACTTTCCATTGATAAATCATTTCCACTTAAATAAACTCTATTTTTAAATAAAACATTTGTGTTATTTATTGTAATTTTTAAATCTTTATCTTTGGGTTCTATAAAAATTATACTTTCTTTAGGTATATCAATGGAAAATTTATCCCTTATACTGTAAAGCTTAGAATTTGTATTACATTTTATTTTCATATTTTTATGATAAATAGATGAAAAATTAGTACTCGATAATCCAACTCTTATTGTAGTATAATCTACTGGAAATACAATAAATGTTTTAAGTTCACCTTTTTTATTTTTAAAAGATTTTATATTATTTTTTCCAATTATAATATCTTTAGCTTTTCCTAATGATATATTATTATTTTTATCTATATTATAAAAAAACTTTTTTTTAGACAGATTTATTTGACCTGAATTTTCCGTATCGTAATATGATGAAGTTTTAAGCATAATTCTATCTTCTAGAGGGTTAACTATTTCAAAATCATATGCTTTTAGTAAATTATATTTAAAATTAATTACAGTAAATTTTGGGAAAGTGGAACCTTTATAGATATATTTTTTTTCTTTTCCGTTTATAATCACATTAATTGATTTAGAATTAGAATTTACAACAATACCATGTTCTATAGAACGTGGGAAAAATATTATTAACGATATAATTATTAAAATTATATTTATTATAATAAGTTTTTTCAATTAAAAATCCCCCTTAAATAATTACTTATGATATAATTATAATATATTAAGAAATAATTCATACATATAAATATAAATTATTTTATAGTATTTTATAAAATTTATTTTCATTTTATATTTTAAAAAATTTTCAGATATTTTGTTAAAGAAATAATAAATTTTAACGAAATATAAGTATAAAAAATTTATGTATTTTTTATAAAAAGTTGTTTACCTATATAAGAGTGTAAGCTAAAGGAGGAGCATATATGAAGGGTACAGTAGTAGCCGCTTGGATGAAAACTTGCAGAAAATTATATGGCAATGATATAGTAGATAAAATTATGGAAAGTAATGGGTGGAGCAGCAAAAAAATTTTTTCACCTGCAGAGAATGTAGATGATTCTAAAATAATGAGAGTTATAGCCGATATTGCAAAATCTCAAAATATAGAAGTAAAAGAGCTTTGGAGGAATA
Organism: Clostridium sp. USBA 49; assembly: GCF_900167505.1. Lineage (NCBI taxonomy): Bacteria > Bacillati > Bacillota > Clostridia > Eubacteriales > Clostridiaceae > Clostridium > Clostridium sp. USBA 49. The sequence goes on along the minus strand of NZ_FUYD01000016.1, from coordinate 38,367 downwards.
TAGGAAATTATAATATAAAATCATTTGCTGAAGATTTTCCAGCATTTTTTGAACATGAAAATTTATATTCATTTTTAAAGTCTATGTATGATGTTCATGTTGTTATGGTAAAAAGATTACCTGGGGCAACACCACCGCTTCTTAATATTACTCCAATTTCAAGCAGAGAAGCTATTTTTTCGTATAGATCTAAAAGAGGTATGTTTGATTACTTTTTAGGTATGCTTCAAGGAAGTGCCGAAACTTTTAATGAAAAAATAGAAATACAAGAGATTGAAAGAGGAGAAGACTTTCTTAAATTAAAACTTACATTTGAAAAAGATATATTTTATAAAAAGAAATATACATTTAATAAGCTTTTATCTCTAGGATTTATAAGAAATTTTGGAATAAAAGTTTCAATTTTTACTTTATTATTTACAGTTATTAGTTTAATTCCTATTATAGGTACAGTAAGCTATGCTAAAATTATACCAATAGCTTTTATACCTGCATTATCTGCATTTATAGCTTCATCAGCTTTAACAAGGCCTAAAAAATTATTAGAAGAAAGTTTAAAAAAATTAAATAATAGCGATTTTGTAGAAGACATAGAAATAGTAACAGGAGATTTTTTTGAAGATTTATTCAAATATGTTACAGAACATAAAAAAATAGTTAGAGCTGATTTTGTTGGATTTAAAGGTGTAACAGATGAAATGAATACTTTTGCAGATAAAATAAATCAGATATCAGACTCTATGAATATAACTTCAAAGGAAATAGCAGATGTAGTTGAAGAGGTTGCTAATACTTCTGTAAGCCAAGCAGAAAATACAGAAAATGCAGTTGCTATATTAAATGATAATATTCAATCTTTAAAGTCTATAGTAGAAAATGAAAATTATAATAAGGTTGAACTTGAAAAAGCTATTGAAAAAATTAATCATAGTTATGAAAATGTTAATAATACAAGTAAAAACATTTTAAATAGCTTAGATAAATTTAAAGAAGTTAAAAACAAGGGAGTTGAGCTTGAAAATAAAGCTAAAAATATAACTCAAATAGTATCTATAGTATCGGGAATTTCTGAGCAGACAAATTTATTGGCATTAAATGCTTCTATAGAGGCAGCAAGAGCTGGAGAGGCTGGTAGAGGTTTTTCAGTTGTTGCAGAAGAAGTCAGAAAACTTGCAGAACAATCTAAAAGTGCGGTTGAAGAAATAAATGCAAATCTTGCTCAATTTGTAGAGGAAATAAAACTTCTTGTAGATAAAATAGAAAGTCAATATGGAGTATTAGAAAGTGAAACAAGCAATCTTGAGAAGGTCAGAGATATAAGCTATGAAGCAACTAATTCAATACATACTGTTGCAGAATCTACAATTAAGACAATAAATGAATTAAATAAAGAAACAGATTCTATAGCAAGTATTTATGAAAATATTGAATCTTTAGCAGCCATAGCTGAAGAAAATTCAGCTTCATCAGAAGAAGTAAGTGCTAGTGTTTCAAATTATACAAATGAAATTAAAAGGCTTATAGATAACATTCATGAATTTAAAAATATTACAGAAAATTTCAAGGGAGATTTAAGTAAATATAAAATTTAAAATAGAGCCTATTATATATTTTAGGCTCTAAACTTAAGATATTATAAAAATATTTTAAAATTATACTCCTCTTAAATCAAATTTTGGTATAAAACTTTCAGAAACAGTGCCTTCATCTTGTATGAAGGCATTTTTTATACCTAAATTTAAACAATAATCAATTAGAGAATTATAATGTTTTGGATTTAAAGGTTTATTTATCTCAGGATATTTTTCTACATTATTAAATGGTGTGTATTGATTCATGAGACTTATATAAACATTATCTTTAAAAGTTTTATATATATATTCAATAATTTTTTTAGAATCAAATAAAAGCCCAGGAAGCATAAGATGGCGAATTATAACTCCTTTTTCCATTAAACCTTCTTTATTAAATACAGGATTACCAACTTGTAAGTACATTTCTTCAATAGCTTTAGAAGCTGTTTTGAAATAATTTGGAGCGTTTGAATATTTTACTGCATATTTATCATTAAAATATTTTAAATCAGGAAGATATATATCTATATACCCTTTGAGAGCTTTTATAGTTTCTATATTTTCATAACTGCTGGTATTATATACAATAGGTAGCATAAGTCCCCTTTTTTTAGCTAATTTTATAGCTTCAATTATTTGTGGTACAAAATGTGTAGGAGTAACTAAATTTATATTGTGAGCACCACGACTTTGCTGATTTAAAAATATTTCAGAAAGCCTTTCTATAGAGATTTCTTTACCTATGCCTTCATAACTTATAGAACTATTTTGACAAAAAACACATTTTAAATTACATTCAGAAAAGAATATTGTTCCAGATCCTCTTGATCCGGAAATACAAGGTTCTTCCCATTCATGCAGTGAAACTCTTGCCGCTTTAATTTTATCACTTGATTTGCAAAATCCAATTTCTCCTTTTAACCTGTTGACACCACAGTTTCTAGGGCAAAGTCTGCAATTACTTAAAAGTTCTAACATTTAGTACCCCCTCAATATATGTTTAGAAATATATTTAAATATATAATTATATTTTATCACAAAAATAATTTATGATTATCTCACAAAAACTATTTTTCTTAGAATTGATCATTATATTTTAAAGTAAATCAACAATAAAGATACTACACATTGTGTAATGGAAATTTATTTACAATTTATTGCGGTTTAATCATTTTATATATTTAATGTTTAAAATAAAAATACACACATTGAATCATAAATAAAAGGCTTATAATACCAAAAGCTGGATAAATTATACTTATAAGATTTACAAATCCTATTTGAGATATTGGAATTGCTATTAATATAACTAAAATAACTGAAGTTTTATAAGATATATTAAAAGTTTGAGATAAAGCTTTTCCAACACTATATACATCAGAAACTTCTGTTGAAAACATTTCAAGCCATATAATACATAATAAAAGTATTTGAATTAGTTTTCCAAATCTGTTTGCTATGTAAAGCAGAGGTATTTCATATTTAAATATGTATGGAATATTTAATAAAAGCATAAAATTTATAATTGATGCAAGTATAGCTAAAGCAATAGATCCAATAATAATTCCTATAAGCATACTTTTTTTATTTTTGGTTTCATAATTTAGGGGAACCAAAACTCCGCTGCAGCTAAGTATATTAAATCCGCTATATAAAAGACAAGATAAAAACCAATTGCTTTTATAACTAGGCATACTTTTTACATATGTAAGACTCACTATATCTTTGTTGAAAAATATATATAATATAAAAACTGTAATTAAAACTATAATAAGAGAAGGCACTATAAAAGAATTTATTTCAATAAGTCCCTTAGTATCCCTAAGAAGAACAAAAATAGATATTAAGACCATAAGTATTATTCCTACCCATTTTGAAACACCAAAATATTGATGAATTAATGCACCACTTCCTGCAAGTATTATAGCAGCTCCGCTTATAAGGAAAAGGCTTGTAATGCCATCTGTAAAATTTGCAAATATTTTAGGTCTTAATACTAAATTTATTATTTCATTATAAGATTTTAAATTATATTTTAAACTTATGGAACTTATCATGTAGCCTATTATTATATAAATTAAGGTGCAAAGTAAAATCCCTAAAAAACCTTTATAGCCATATTCAGTAAAGAACTGTCTAATTTCCTGCCCAGAGGCTAATCCGGCGCCTACTATTGTTCCAATAAAAACTGCTGCAATCTGAAAAGAAAGCTTAAAATTTTTACACAAAAAAATCCCTCCAAAAAAATAATAAAACTTCTATTCTATATAAATATATAAAAAATTTATAAAATAATGTATTTATAAATTAAATTTTTGATTTTTGGTAAACTATATATATATAATTACTATAAAGATAAGGAGGAAAAGCATGAAAAAAAATTATATAGAAAAGCTCTTATCATTTATTCTTATAAGCTTTATATTAAGTACATTTATATCATGTAAAAAAGAAGCGCCTAAAGAAGAAAAAGCAAAAACTGCTGAATTTGATTTAATGGTTGCACAAAATGTTGTAGATAACTATATGAAAGAACTTATGAAGGATAATTTAGAAGGCGCCAAAAAATTTTATAGTAGTGAACTTGCACAAAAAACTAAAGAGGAAGGGGAAAGTGAGCTTAAAGTTAAAGGTTATAGTATAGATGAAACAAGTGAGATAGGAGAAAGCGGATTTTTTAAGCTTAAAGTAGCAAGAATGAATTTAAATAAACCTGTAGCTACTTTAGATGATTGCAGTATAAAAGTAAAAAAAGAAGGTTCAGAATATAAAATAGATGAAGTAAAAAACGAAATAAGAAAAGAAGCATTTTTAGAAGATAATACTATTAGAGTTAGAAATAAAAACAATGTAAAGACAAATCTTCTTGCAGATATCTCAAGCTTTCCTCAGTATATATTTTCAAAAGATGATGAAGGTAATTTATCAAAACAGGTAGTTCCTAAAGATAAATTTTCTGTTATAAATTTTGGTTATGAAGGAGAAAGAATAGCTGTATCAACTTATGACAAAGATTCTTTTGTTGGAATTATTAAAATTGATGAAAGTATGGCTGCTCAAGGAGGAAAAGGTGGGGGCGGTCAGGGTGATAAAGGATCTCAGTCCCAAGATTCAAAGGCTCAAGGAGGGCAAGGAGAAGGAAGCACTATGGCAAGAGAAGAACCTATAGGTAAAGAAATGATTCCACTGGATTTAATAAAGGATTCAAAAATAGAATTTATGTCTTTTTCAAATGGTGAAAAATTTATACTTGTACAGTATAATAAAAATAATACAGGAAGATGTATAAGAGTTTATAACACAGATAGCGGAGAACTTATACCTTTTAAATTTGAAGAAAAATATCCTTATGGGAAAGTTGAAATTGTTTTTTCATCTTTTGATAAAGATGTTCTAAATTATGAAGTTATTCAAAAGGATATGAGTGATGAAGCATTAAAAAAAGAAGCGGGTAAATATCAACTTGATTTAAAAAAATTTAAAGAGAAAAAAGCTTAATAATTAAAAACATTATGGTTAAATTTATATTTTTAAGATATAGGAAGGAAGATATATATGAAAAAGGAATGGGGAGGTAAAAGATATTATAGTTTAAATTATTTTTTAAGAGAAAAATTTGGTGAAAAAGTTTTTAAAATATCTTTAGATGCAGGTTTTTCTTGCCCTAATAGAGATGGAACAATAAGTAAAGGTGGATGTATATTTTGTAGTGAAAGAGGCTCGGGAGATTTTGCTGGTAGCAGAAATTTTTCTATATCTTCTCAATTTGAAGATATAAAAAAAATGATGAGTAAAAAATGGAAAAAAGGAAAATATATAGCCTATTTTCAGGCGTATACTAATACTTATGCACCAGTAAATGTTCTTAGAGAAAAGTACGAAGAAGCTATAAAAGAGGATGGGGTAGTTGCATTAGCTATAGCTACAAGACCAGACTGTCTTTCTGATGAAGTTTTAAATCTTTTGGAGGAACTAAACAATAAAGTATATGTTTGGGTAGAACTAGGACTTCAAACTATAAACGATAATACTGCAAAAATTATAAATAGAGGATACACATTAGATACATTTGAAAAAGCTTTATGCAAGCTTAATAAAAAGAATATAGATGTAGTAGTTCATACTATATTTGGACTTCCAAAGGAAACACATGAAGATATGTTAAATACTATTAAATATATTTCTACAAAGTCTATTAAAGGTATAAAATTTCATCTTCTTCACCTTATGAAAGGCACTCCATTAGTTAAATTATATGAAAATGGAGAATTAAATTTTTTAGAGGAAGAAGAATATATAGATTTAGTAACTAAGTCTATAGCTATGCTGCCTGAAAATATGGTAATTCATAGACTTACAGGAGATTCTCCAAGAGAACTTCTTATTGGACCTATGTGGAGTTTAAAAAAATGGGAAATACTAAATTCTATAGATAGAGAATTAATAAAAAAAGATTTGTATCAAGGTTTGTATTTTTCTACAAAATGATACTTTTACTTTTGTAGGCTTTACGAATAGATTTTATACCGTTTACATGATAAAATGAATGTATTCCAAAGAGATATGAGCATATGAATTCAAAGAATAATATGTTCATAATAAATAATGTTAGGGGGAATGTTATAATGGCAAGTGTATCATTACAACATATTTATAAAGTATATCCAGGAAATGTTACAGCAGTTAAAGATTTTTGTCTCGATATAGAGGATAAAGAGTTTATAGTTTTTGTTGGACCATCTGGATGCGGAAAATCAACAACTCTTAGAATGATAGCAGGTCTTGAAGAAATATCTCAAGGAGAGTTGTATATAGGAGACAAGCTGGTAAATGATGTAGCACCAAAGGATAGAGATATAGCTATGGTTTTCCAAAACTATGCATTATATCCACATATGAGTGTATATGACAATATGGCATTTGGTCTTAAATTAAGAAAAGTTCCAAAAGCTGAAATAGACAAAAAAGTTAAAGAAGCAGCTAAAATTCTTGATATAGAGCATTTATTAGATAGAAAGCCAAAAGCACTTTCTGGTGGACAAAGACAAAGAGTTGCTTTAGGTAGAGCTATTGTTAGAGAGCCAAAAGTATTTTTAATGGACGAACCACTTTCTAACCTTGATGCTAAATTGAGAGTTCAAATGAGAACTGAGATTTCTAAACTTCATAAAAAATTACAAACTACATTTATATATGTTACACATGACCAAACAGAAGCTATGACAATGGGTACAAGAATAGTTGTTATGAAAGATGGAGTTATTCAGCAAGTTGATACTCCTCAATATATATACGATCATCCAGCTAATATTTTCGTTGCAGGATTTATAGGTTCACCACAGATGAACTTTATAGACGTTAAAGTTGAAGAAAGCAATGGTAATATAATTCTTGTATTTGGTGAAGATAAAATAATTCTTCCACAAGATAAAGCAGCTGTTTTAAAGAAAGAAGGATATGTAGGAAAAGAAGTTATAATGGGTATAAGACCAGAAAACATAGATGATGATGAAGAGTTTATTGCTAAACATAATGATGCTGTAATAACTGCAAATGTTGAAGTTACAGAACTTATGGGAGCAGAAACTTATATTTATCTTGTAAAAGGAAAAGCAAATATTGTTGCTAGAGTTAATGGAACTTCAAAGGCTAAAGCTGGAGACAAATTAAAGATAGCTTTAGATACAAGTAAAATACATGTATTTGACAAAGAAACAGAAAATACAATAATTTAATAGTATAAAATTTAAGGGGGCTTTAATATGTATAATTTTCGTGAATTTCTGCAAGATTTAAGTTTAAATACAGGTTTAAAATTTGATTTGATACTTGATGATGGAACATATATGTATGAGGGCTTAAAGAATGCAGAAAATATAGAAACTTATAACATATTTATAAGCCTTGGTAACTCTAAGGGCAGCTTAAGGCTGCCTAAAAATTTAGAAAACTGCAGCAGACTTTTAAAATATACAATACAAAATAAGTATAATGAATTTTACTCAATAAGAGAGCAATCTATCATTGAAATAATAGAAGGGAAAGATGCATCTACAAATTATGTAGAAAAAGATTTTCCTTTTTTGCTAGATGGGGCTGCTTTATTTCTTATAGATGTTGATGGAAGTAAGTTAGAAGCATTAAATATTATAAGGCAGCTTTATAATGAAAAAGAAGCAATAAGCTTTGTATATAAAAATAGAATTATAATATTAGGATTATTTGATGAAGTAAATGAACATGCTGAAAGTATAAGACAATCTATTGTATCAGATTTATATTGCAAATGCACTATAAGTTATGGTAATCTTATATATGATATAAAAGATATTAAAAGAGCTTATGAGCAGGCATTAGAATGTTTTACTTTAAGGAAAACTTTTAAAATAAAAGATGAAATTTTTTTCTATGATAAAGTGCTTTTTGAGAAAATAGTTTTAAATATTAATAAAGAAATAAAAGACGAACTTTTATTAAAACTTAAAGATAAATTTGATTTATTTGATAAAGAAATTATTGATACTATTGATGAATTTGTAAATTCCGGGCTTAATATAAGTGATGCTGCAAGAAAATTATATATACATAGAAATACACTTATATATAGGCTTGATAAAATAAATAAAGAGACTGGTTTTGATATTAGAAACTTTAAGGAAGCTACCGTATTTGTAATTGCGTTTCTTATTTGGAAAGAAAAAAGTAGTAAGAGAGGATTACTATGAAAATAACAATAAAGGAAGTTGCCAAAAAGGCAGGAGTATCTCCCTCAACTGTATCAAGAGTAATATCTGATAGCCCTAGAATTAGTAAAGAAACGAAAAAAATAGTAAGAGAAGCTATGGAAAGTTTAGGATATCATCCAAATGCTATAGCTAGAAGTTTAGTAAATAAATCTACTAATACTATAGGTGTAGTAATGCCTAAATCTACTGAAAGTGCATTTTTAAATCCTTTTTTTCCAGAGGCATTAAGTGGTGTTGCAGCTGCAGCTCATGAAAAAGACTACTGCATACTTTTATCTACTGGCAAAACAGAAGAGGAACAGATTAAATCTATAGAAAGTATTGTAATGAGTGGCAGAGTAGACGGGATTATACTTACATATTCTTCTGTAGATAATGCTGCTTTAGAAACACTAAAAAAACTTAATACTCCTGTGGTTGTTATAGGCAAACCTTTAAATTCAAAAGAAACGCTTTATGTAGACAATGATAATGTTCAGGCTTCTTTTGATGTAACAGAAAAACTTATAAAAAATGGGCATAAAAAAATAGCATTTATATGTGGGCCATATGAATTTGTTGTTTCATTAGATAGGCTTGATGGTTATTTAAATGCTTTAAGAAAGTATAATATACCTATTAATAAACAGTATATTAAAGAACATTCAGAATATCTTAAAGAAGAAGCCTACGAAAGTACAATAAAGCTTTTAGATATGAAAGAACATCCCACAGCTTTTGTCGTTACTGATGATGTTATGGCTTTTGGAGTTTTAGATGCTGTTAAAGAAAAAGGTCTTAAAATTCCTGAAGATATTGAAATAATAAGTTTTAATAATATACCTTCATCAGAACTTATAAATCCTTCTCTTACATCTGTGGAGATAAATGCTTATTCTCTTGGCTATGAGGCAGCTAAATTAATCATAGAAGCAATTAAAGGAGAAAATGAACAAAATAAAATTATAGTTCCTACAAAAATTATATATAGAGAAACTTTTAAAAATAAATAAGACCTGCTAATTTTATTTTATAAAGTCAGTAGGTTTTATTTTTACTTTTATTTTTAAACCAGGCAGTTATAAGAGTTAATAAAGGTATTATTGTCTGCATTGGCAGATGTATATATTTTACTGTAACATCTAAACCTATTTTTAAATGTTGTGGGAAATTTTTAGCAATAATTTCAGAAGAAAATAAAATTATTATGCCTACTATAATAGATAAAAGTTTTGTACTTTTTATATTAAAAAAATCAGTTATGCCTAAAACTGCAAAATACATAAAAAAACTTATTTTCATAAACCCACCTGTAACCATAGTTACTATTATAATTATATCTAATCTTTCTAAAAAACCTCCTATTTTTATAAGACGTAAAGTTTCAAGCAGAGGGAAAACAGATGATGATGCAAAATTTACGCCTAAAGCTGTAATAAACAGTATGTTAATTATAGTTAAGCAGACACCTTCTAATATTACTGCACTAATAACAGTTTTTTTTATTTTACTAGTATCATTAAGATTTTTATATAACATTGTAAAAGCAGTAAATTCTCCGTAAGGGAAGGTAATAAGAGACCATCCTTTTTTTATAGGGAATAATATTCCATTTTCAAACATAGGAAAAAGATTATCTATATTTAGCACAAATTTAGTATTTACAAGAAATAAAACAGCAAATAAAAGACCCAACATCATAATAATAAATAATATTTCAGAAGCTCTGCTTAAAGTCTGTATACCAACTATTACTCCATAAATTACAACAATCATTATAAGAGAAGATATAAATAAAACAGAAGTTTGAGGCATAGAAGAACTAACAATAAGACTTGAAAAATCTCTAAGTACTCTAGTTGATGCATAAATAAAATATATAATATATAATAAACTTAAAAAACTTCCCAAAAATTTGCCAAAAATTTTTGGCATGTATGTAACTAAAGTATCATTTGGATAAAATTCAAAAAGCTTTATGTGAACTAATACAAGAATTATAGCTGGAATTATGTAAAAAAGCATAGAAAACCATGCATCTTGCTTTGCATCTGGAGCTAAATAAAATAATATTGCACTTCCATATGGCAGAATAAACATTGATGATAAAAGCTCATAAGGTGATATTTTTTTCTCCATAAAAATTCTCTCCTTTGTTTTCATTCCATGGATTTAAATATTGAACCTGTAGTTCTTATTTTGGATTCTACAGATATATTAATATCCACATTTTCAAATAAAGAATCCCAGTTTTCTTTTATAGAATTCCATTTTTCTGGAGAAGATTTATGAATTTTTTCTCCAAAGCCAAATATATCTGCTTTTAAATTATGCTGAGCTGCATTTAAAGCAAGATTTATTTCATCTTTTATAGCTTTATTTTGAGCATCATTTAATTCATCCATAATTTTCGGATCTTTAACAGGATCAGGCAGAGAAGGCGCAGCTCTAAGTACAGATAATGTTTTAATTTTTATTTGGATATTTATGCTATCATTTTTTAATACAGGTTTAATTTTGCTGGAGGAATTTGAAATTTCTAGTGATATTTTACCTAAGTTAGAAGAATAAGCTGTAATGTTACCTCTATCAACTCTGCCTTTAATAAAGTTTAAGCCCCTTGTTTCTTTATCATTTAAAAATCCTATTAATTTATCTTTTTTAAATACAGCAGAACCTGAAAGCTTAAATGTTTCAGAGCCAAGTTTATCCTCACCTTTTACAAGTTCAATTACACCAGTCACAGGATAAGGTGTTTCACTATTTACTTGATTTACAAAATCAAGTAAGTAAGTATAAGGCCTATATCCTATAATAGACTGCCTTTCAAGAAGATTATCTACAACATAAGTTGGAATAATTCCTTCTTTTGTTCTTGCAGACACTATTTCAGATGCATTTCCTTTAGTTACAAGCAAAGGAGTATTTAATCTAATATCTTCTAATCTAAATATATTATCTTTAAAAGTTTTATCTGAGTATTCGGCAACTCTTTTGCTTAGTACAATATATTTTAAATGCCCGAAATGTTGCATTTTACCCATAACTTTAGAAGTTTCAAAAACAGCATCGTAGAAAGTATCTCCTATGCCTGAATAAATAAGAATTTCATTACTTTGAGAAGTAGAATTAGATGATTCTTGAGTAGATGAAGCTGAAGGATTTAACACCTGCAAAGTTACTTCATATTTTTTATCCGGAGTTAAATCTATACCCATAGCAACTACTAAATATATCTTTTGAATTTCTTTTTTATTGCCTACGCAAGAAGTAAATGCAAACATCTGTAGACTTAATAAAAAAATAATTATAATTTTTTTCATATTTTTATCACCTAACTACATTTATCTTTTTCATCTTCAGTTATAGGTTTAGTTTTTACCTTGCCTTTTCTTCTTATACTGTCTTTACCTATTATAGTTTTAGGCCTTTTTTTCATAGTCCAGATGGGGAATCTTATAAATGTATCATACATAAGTTCTTGAGGTTTTAGTGGGCTTAATGGAGAAAAGTAAGGTACTCCAAAAGATTCTAAAGATAATAGGTGTATGGCTATAAATATTAATCCGCATGTAAGTCCTACCATACCTGCAAATCCTCCTAACATTAAAAGTGTAAAACGAATATAGGATAAAGGCATTTGAAGTTCTGGAGTAGGCAGTGCAAGAGCACATACAGCTGAAAATGCTACAATTATAATCATATGTGTACTTACAATACCTGCACTTATTGCAGCTTGACCTAAAACTAAACCACCTACTACACTTACAGCCTGCCCCATAGTTTTTGGCATCCTAAGATCAGCTTCTTGCAAAACAAGATAAGTAGTAAGCATAAATGAAGCTTCAAACATTGGAGAAAATGGTATACTTGCTCTTGCTCTTATGATATTTATAATTAATTCTGTTGGTAAAAGTTCATGATGGAAAGTAACTAAAGATACAAAAGCTGCAGGTAATATTAAAGACAATATAAATGATAAAAATCTAATAATACGAGATAATGTAGCAGCGTAAAATCTTAAATAATAATCTTCAGGAGACATAAAAAATTCTACAAAAAGAGTAGGAACAATTAAAACAACTGGTTCGGTATTTATAAAAATTGCAACTCTTCCTTCTAAAAGTTTTCCACAAACTACATCAGGTTTTTCAGTTCTAAATATGGTTGGGAATATACTAAATGGGCTATCTTCTATATATTCTTCAATGTAGCTTGATGCTAAAACTGAATCTATATCAATTTGTTTTATTCTATTTCTAACTTCATCTACAATGCTTTTGTTTGCTATATTTTCCATATAAACTATACTTAAATTTGTGTTGGTTTGCCTTCCAACTTTTAAACCTTCTACTTTAAGGTTGGGACTTTTAATTTTTTTACGTATAAGAGAAATATTTATATAGTGGTCTTCTATAAATCCTTCTTTAGGACCTCTTGTAACGCTTTCGCTTACAGGCTGCTCTATGGATCTTGAAGGGGGACTTTTTATATCAATTGAGTATCCTCTATCAATTCCATTAATCATTAAAATCATTTCACCTTCAGTAATAGCTTCAACTATTTGATTTAAATCCTCTATTTCATCAGATTCATCAATCCCAGCAGCAGATTTACAATATTCTTTAATATTGTTTATATGTTGATAATTAGAAGGATGGCTGCTTAATTTATTAATAATATTTTCAGCAATTTGTGAAGATATCATGTTTTTTATATAAATACAAACAGCATTATATTTATTATCACTCATAATATTTATTTCTCTATAAATTATGTCATCACATTTTGTAAATACTGTTTGTATATATTTTTTATTTCTTTCAAGATTTTTAGAAGGAATTAATTTTTTAGGTGTTTGTGCATTAACATTTTCTTCTTCACCTTTAAATATATTGTTTATTGATGTTTCTATTTCTTTATACTGAATACCTTGATTTTTGTCTTGTTTATATAATAAATTTTTGAAAAAATTATTCATAACTATCACCACTATAATTTTTATGATTTAGTTTATGTAAAAAATATATATTTATACTCACTTATATGTAAGAATATATTGTCAGAATATGCAAATAATAAAATAAGTAAAAAAATAAGAAGGTGATTTTTATTAAACTTTCAAATGTACTTGCTCAAAATATAGATTTATTTAAAAAAATATTTAAAGGTGACGACACAATAAAATTTAGAGAAATTCAAAATAAGTATAATAGAAATTTAAGATATTGCATTATATATGCAGATGGTATGATAAACAAACAAGTAATTGTCGAATACATAATAGAGCAGCTTATGGATGTTAATTTGCAAAATTTAAATATAATAGAGAGAATATCTCCTAAAAATATTTTAGATATAATAGCTAAAAATGTTATAAATGTCTCTGAAGTAAAAAAAGAAGAAGATATTGATAAAATGATAGGAGGTATGCTATATGGCGATACTATAGTTCTTATGGATGGTGTTAATGAAGCATTAGTTTTAGATAGTAAAGGATGGCCAACAAGAACTATAAATGAACCTCCTTCAGAAAAGAAAGTAAAAGGTCCTAGAGAAGGATTTACTGAAAGTATTATTACAAATACAACTCTTATAAGAAGAAAAGTAAAAAATAAAGATTTAAAATTTACCTTTATGGAATTAGGAGAAAAAACAAAAACTAAGATAGCTTTATGCTATTTAGATAAATTAGTTTTACCTGATATACTTGAAGAACTTAAAAGAAGGTTAAGTAAAATAAATATAGATGGTGTATTAGAATCTCAATATATAGAGGAATTTATATCTGATGCACCACTTTCCATATTTAAAACTATAGGAAGTACAGAAAGCCCTGATACAGCAGCAGGAAAAATACTTGAGGGAAGAATTGTACTTTTATGCGATGGAACTCCTTTTGTACTTACACTTCCTTATATATTTATAGAATATTTTCAAAGTTATGAAGATTATTATAATAATTATATATTTTCTTCTTTTAATAGGATTTTAAGAATATTTGCATTTTTTTTATCTATAAGTGTTCCTTCTTTGTATGTTGCAATAACTAGTTTTCATCAGGAATTAATACCAACATCACTTCTTTTAAGTATATATGCTTCAAGGATTGGTATTCCATTTCCTACTATAGTTGAAGCTGTATTTATGTTAATTGGGTTTGATATATTAAGAGAAGCAGGAGCAAGGCTTCCAGAACCTATAGGTCAGGCAGTAAGTATTATAGGCGCTTTAGTACTTGGAGATGCAGCAGTAAATGCCAGAATTGTAAGTGCTCCTATGGTAATAGTTACGGCGTTAACAGGTCTTGCTTCTTTTCTTCTTCCTAATATGGTAGGAGTACTTATAATAATCAGATTTATATTATTAATTCTTTCATCAATATTAGGTTTATATGGTTATATATTTGGTATTATGGCTTTATTTATTTATTTAGTTTCAATAAGATCATTTGGAATTCCTTATATGATGAATAGCTCAATTATAAGATTTGAAGATATGAGGGATGCAAGCGTTAGAAAACCTTGGCCTTATATGAATTTTCGTCCAAAACTATTTAATAAAGACAGGCAAAGGCAGCGTAAAATAAAAAATTAAAGGTGGAACAATTTATGAAAGTTTTCAAAAAATTGCTGCTTATATTTATGATAATAGTAAATACATTTTTAAGCACTTCTTGCTGGAACTATAAAGATATTGAAAGGTTTAATATTGTTATGGCTTTTGCAATAGATAAAATAGATAATGAATATATACTTACAGTAGAGATTGTAAGGCCTGAAACAGGACAAAATCAATCACAGTATATGTCAAATATTTATGAATATAAAGGAGCAACAATGTTTGAAGCAGTAAGAGGATTTATAGAAATAGCAGGTAAAAAATTATTTTGGGCACATGCAAGTGTAGGAATTTTAAGCAAAAGTATTGCTTCTGAAGATATTTCATCTGTACTTGATTTTTTTTATAGAGATGTAGAGCCTAGAGAAAATTTAATGATATTGATATCTAATAAAGATACAGCAAAGGAAATATTAGAAACAGGCCATAAAGAAAATGAACTTAGAAATACTAAACTTGAATATATATTAGAAAATCAAAAGGATTCTTCAAAATATCCTAAAGTTATGCTTACGGATGTAATAGAAAATCTTGCATCTAAAGAAAAAGCTATTTTAATACCTCTTATAGACATAACTCATGGAAATGATAATATAACACCAGAAATTAAAGGCAGTGCTGTATTAAAATATAATAAAGTAGTAGGCTACTTAACAGGAGAAGAAACTCAATATGCATTATGGGTTATGGGAAAATTAAAAGGAGGAGTTTGGGCTGTTCAAGATATAGCAGAAAGTGATAGTGATATTACCTTTGAAGTATTTAAAAACAAAACAAAAATAAAACCAGAATATGAAGATGGTAAAATTAAAGTAAATGTTTATATTACAACTACTGTAAGCATTGGAGAAGTTAATGGAAGTATACCTTTTTATAAAGAAGATGTTAAAGAGAAAATAAAAAAAGATGCTGAAAAAAAGCTTAAAAATAGATTAGAGTATATAGTAAAAAAAATGCAAAATGAATATAAAAGTGACATTTTTTCATTTGGAGATAAAATAAACATAGAAAATAAAAATTTATGGAAAAGTTTAAAGCCAAAATGGGATGAGGAGTTTGAAAAACTTCCAGTAAATATAAATGTTGATTTTATAATTAAAGGAAGCGAAATAAGTTCAAAGCCTATAAAGGAGGAGTAATTGGTGAATTTACTGTT
The DNA here is from genome assembly GCF_900167505.1 of Clostridium sp. USBA 49. Lineage (NCBI taxonomy): Bacteria > Bacillati > Bacillota > Clostridia > Eubacteriales > Clostridiaceae > Clostridium > Clostridium sp. USBA 49. Next base: position 22,291 of record NZ_FUYD01000016.1, on the reverse strand, counting down.
AACAATATTTATATATATGTTTATAATTTTTATAGAAGTAATACCATTATACAAAAATAAGGCAAAAAAGAAAGCTTTAGTATATATTATTGTTATGCTATTACCATTAATTCTTAGTGTAAACATAGCATCAGGCAGTGAAATGCAAAGCATAGCATCAATTACAACAAAACTTTTTAAACCTATATTAAAGCAATTTCAGGAGATGTGATTTATAAATGAATAAAGAAATAATTTCAGACAAACAAGGTATAATATTAATTATATTATTTATATGGGGAAGTGCTTTAGTTTTAGGTACGGCAGGTGCAGCACTAAAAGATGTATGGCTTGCAAAAATATTAGGTATATTAATGGCTTTACCTGTATTAATGATTTATGCAAAACTTCTTTCTATGTTTGAAGGTAAGGATATATTTGATATTTTAAATTTAGCCTTTGGTAAAATTATTGGAAGAATTATTAGCCTTATATATATATGGTATGCTCTTCATATAGGAGCTTTAGTATTATATACTTTTAGCGAATTTGTATCTACTATAGGATTAAATGAAACTCCTAAAATAGTGTTTATGGGAATGCTTATGTTTCTTTCTACTTGGGCAGTAAAAGAAGGAATTGAAGTTCTTGGAAGATGGGCAGAAATATTGATAGTATTTCTTGTATTTATAATTTTTATGAATTTAATATTGTCTATACCTAATATGAAGATTAACAATTTATTACCTATACTTGAAAATGGAGTAAAACCAGTTATTAAAGGAGGCTTTTCTGCCTTTTCTTTTCCATTTGCAGAAACAGTTATATTCACAATGGTTTTTTCATGTTTAAAAGATAAAAAATCTATTTTTAAAACTTATATATCAGGTCTTTTATTATCAGGAACTGTTTTAGTTTTTATTGCAGCAAGAAATATAATGGTATTAGGTTCATATTTTATGTCTACAACTTATTATTCTACATATAATGCTGTTGAAAAAATAAATATAGGGTATTTTCTTCAAAGACTTGAATCAGCTGTATCAATTGTGCTTTTAATTGCAGGATTTGTTCAGATAAGTATTTCTCTTTTAGGTGCTTCAAAAGGCATTTCTAAAATTTTTAATTTTAATGATTATAGATTTATAGTTACACCTACAGCTTTAATTTTAATGAATTTAGCATTTTTAGTTTCAGATGATATGATGGAACTTACGGAATGGAATTTAAAAGTTTATCCATATTATGGTTTTATATTTGAGGTAATATTACCACTTTTAACTTTTTTTATATGCAAAATAAGATATAAAAAAATAATTACAAATATAAATAATGGATAATTAATATAACCGTGATATAATTAAATTAATAATATTGCAATTATTAATTTAATTATATAAAGGTGAGATTTATGAAAGTGGATATTATTATTTCTGCAGGGGATATAAAAAAAGAAAAAATTTTAGATAAAACGGTAGTTGTTATAGATATGCTCAGAGCAACTTCAGTGATAGTTACAGCTATCAATAATAGATGTAAAGAAGTTATACCTGTTTTAACTATTGAAGATGCTTTAAAATTTTTAAAAGAAAATAGAGATAAGTATATATTAGGGGGCGAAAGAAAGGCTGTAAAAATAGAAGGATTTGATTGTTCTAATTCTCCTCTTGAATATACAAAAGAAACAGTTAAAGATAAAACAATAGTGCTTACAACTACTAATGGAACTAGAGCTATAAAAAGTGCAGAAGGAGCTGAAAATATTTTAATTGCAGCTTTAATAAATGGAGAGGCTGCAGCTAAAAAGATAATAGAACTTAATAATGATGTTGTATTTATAAATGCTGGAACTTATGATGAATTTTCTATAGATGATTTTATTTGCAGTGGATATATAATTGATTGTTTAAAAATTTTAAAAAAAGATATAGAACTTTCTGATATAGGTACAACTGCCCATTATATTTATAAAAACAATGAAGATATTTTTAGCTTTATAAAATATGCTAATCACTATAAAAAGATTAAAAAATTAAATCTTATAGATGATATTAATTATTGTTGCCAAAAAAGTATAATAAATATTGTACCTCAATACAAAGATGGAAAAATAACAACATAAAAATATTTGTAATCAAATACTTAAATAGTTCATTTATAAAATCTATGGGAAAATAACAAAATATAAAAAATCATGCATATAAAAGTACGAATAAATATTTTACTTTTATGTGCATGATTTATATATAAGTCTTATTATATTAGTTATTTATTAGTTTTATATTAGTTTTATATTAGCTTTATATTAAAATTTTCAGATTTAATTTAGTATAATATCTAATTTAGTATATTTTTACATTAGCAGCTTGAGGACCTTTCCGTCCTTGAACTATTTCAAACTGTACTTCATTACCAGCTTCAAGTTGCTTATCCATTTTTACAGCTGTATAATGAACAAAAATATCGTCTCCTCCATCTTGAGATATAAATCCATAACCTTTTTCTGGATTAAACCATTTAACTATTCCTGTTTCCATAAATATTATCCTTCCTTTATTTAATTTATTTTAAATTTATTATGTTACAAATCTATGATAAAAATACAAGCAAATATATGTTATGTTAATTGCAAGTTATGTAACTTTCTGTTGGTTTGATTTGTGTGTTATAAATACAAGCAATTATAAGTTAATTGTAACTACTAATAAAATACTATTTAATTGAGTTTTTATTATAAAATAATTAATTATGAGTTTAATTATAAGAGAAATATTATATTAAGAAAGGATAATAAAAGTGATTATATAATTATTTAATAGATACATAAGTATTATCTTTTATATAAAATCTCCAAAGATAGTCTTTAGCTTCTTCTGCGTAATCTATATTTATTCTTTTAGAAGCCACTATATGAAAATTTTCTTTAATATCATTTTCTAATATATAAAGCCTTGATCCGCATAAATCTTCTCCGTTTAAAGTTCTATCTATATTTAGTGCTTTACAAAGTTTACCTGGACCGTTAGTCAAGCCTAATTTTTCTCTTTTAGAAATTATTTTATAATCTTTTTTATATCTAAATTTACTCATGATTTCAAAACCTTTTACAGGTTCTAAAGCTCTTATTAATACAGCTTGAGGCTTATTTATTTCCTCTACAACAACATTCATACAGTTATACATTCCATATATCATATAAACATAGGCAAAACCTGGATTACCATACATAACTTCATTTCTAGGAGTTCTTCTATTATTATAAGAATGAGCAGCTTTATCAGTAGGGCCCATATATGCCTCTGTTTCTACAATTTTTCCTATAACTTCTTCATTATCTATTAAGTGAACAAGATATTTTCCTAAAAGGCATTTTGCAACTGTAACTGCATCTTTTTTGTAAAATTCTCTTTTAAGCTTTTCCATAACTTTATTATTTTAAGCCTTATTTTTATCTTTTTTACCTTCGTTATTTTTTGGCATAGAACCCATACCGTTTAGTTGCTGCTGAGCTTGATCTATAAGTACATTCATTTGCGTTAGTGCTGCATTTGAATGTATTTGATCATTAGCTTGCTGTAAAATTTGTATAGCCTGAGAAATAGACTTTTCTACTTCCATTTGAGCTTGTTCTTGCTGCTTTTGAGCTTCTTTTCTAAAATCACTTATTTGCTTTAAAAGTGTATTTAAAGCTTGAGAATTTTTAAAGTTTCCATTAGAATTCTGGTTATTTTGTTTATTTTGATTTCCATTATTCCCGTTATTTTGAGAGGAATTAAAATTCTCTGAAGAAATAAGAGAACTGGATTGTATATCATAAAGAGCCTGCTGCATACTGCTTAGCTGTTCTTTAAGACTGCTTATTTCTTGAGCCATTTCGCTATCGCTTGTGCTTCCAAAATTACTGTAAAGATCATCTAATGAATTGTTTTCATTGTTATTTGCTCCAGTCATAAATATACCTCCATTCATTAAAATTAAGCATTATAATATTATTTTTCCCTAGTATTTCCTATTTATACTCTATTTATGAAAACACAATTATTATTTATAGATATAAAAGATTTCAAAGTTATTTATTTTTATGTTGGATGTCTATTTGTTTAATAAACATATACTTTGTGCGGATATTCCTTCGCCTTTTCCTGTAAAACCTAATCCTTCTTCTGTAGTAGCTTTTACATTAACTTTATTGTAACTTAAATCTAAAGCTTCTGATATATTTTTTATCATATTAGGAATATAACTTGCCATTTTAGGCTTTTGAGCTATAATAGTTGAATCTATATTTTCTATATAATAACCTTCGCTTTTTATAAGTTTTCCAACTTCTTTTAAAAGAATAAGGCTTGATATCCCTTTATATTTATCATCTGTATCTGGGAAATGTTTCCCTATATCGCCAAGAGCAGCAGCTCCTAAAAGGCTATCCATTATAGCGTGCAAAAGTACATCTGCATCTGAGTGTCCTAAAAGACCTTTTTCATAAGGTATTTCTACGCCTCCTAATATAAGTTTTCTACCTTCTTTTAATTTATGCACATCATAACCCATTCCAATTCTCATATATATCTCCTTTAAAATAAAATATATTTTTTATTTATACATATAAAATTTTCATAATAATTATCAAAATTATTTTAACATAAAAAGACAATATAATACATTACATATTTTAGTATTTGAATATAATAAATCATAAAATAAATTTTTATGGAGGAAATATAGTTAATATGTAGAATATAGATAAATAATAATGCTAAATAAGTATTATTATTTTATTATTTACTAAAGAGGAGAAGAAGTTATGGTTAGAGAACTTAATTATTATGCAGAAAAATTAAATAATAAAAAATATAAATTAAAAATTATGGAAAAATTAACAATAGGCGTAATTATAATGTTAATTTTGTATCATGTAAATATTAAAGATTATTTTATTTTCCATAATTTGGTTGAAATATTAAGTGTAATAACAGGATTTAGTATATTTATAATAGCAAAAAATACTTATGGGGTTTCTAAAAATTCAAATTTTATGTTTTTAGGTATGTGTTTTTTACTTATAAGCTCTTTTGATTTTTTACATGTTTTAACATCTTATAATGGAGGAATATTTAATATAGAAAAATACAATTTATCAATTCAATTTTATTTAGTAGCAAGATATATACAAACAAGTGTATTCTTTTTATTTTGTATATTTAATTTAAAAGAAGAAAAAATAACCAAAGCTTCAAACTTTATAATTTTTCATTACGTATCAGCACTAATATTTTTCTTTTTAATTTTTAAATTTCATTATTTCCCAGTTTGTTATGATCCAAACATAGGACTAACATTATTTAAAAGAATAAGCGAGTATATAATGTTTGCTATATTTTTTATAATAACAGTGATTTTATTTAATAATAATAAAGCTCGTGAAGGAATGTCTAAATTCTTAATATTATCCACAGCTTTTATGGCTGCTTCACAATTATGTTTTGCTGTTTATATAAATTATACAAGCATTATTAGTATATTAGGTCATATATTTAAATTAATATCTTTTTACTTTATATATAAATTTATAGTTAATATTACGCTTCAAAAGCCTTATGATATGATTTTTTATGAACTTAGAAAAGCTTATGGTGATTTAGAAAATAGGACAAAAGAACTAGAAGACATAAACAAAAAATTAAATCAAAGTAAAAAAAATTATCAAGCTCTTTTAGATTTTCTGCCATATGCAATGTTTGCTCAATGCGATGGCAAATTTGTGTTTGTAAATAATGCTACTTTAAAGCTTTTAAAATATGAAAATTATAGTGATATATTAGGTAAAGAAGTAATGAATTATGTTCATGAAGATTATCATAAAATAATTATAGATAGAATGAATAAAGTATATAAAGAAGGAATAACTACAGATTTGATAGAAATAAAATTAATTGCTAAAGATGGAGAAATTATAGATGTAGAAACTAAATCTTCTCCTTATGTTTTAAAAGATAAAAAAGGAGTTTTAGTAGTTGCTGGAGATATAAGAGAAAGAAAAGATGCACAAAAGAAAGGAAAAGCATTAGAAGAAGCTAAAGAATGTGATAGAGTAAAAAATGAATTTATGGCAAACATATCTCATGAACTTAGAACACCTCTTAACGTTATATTTGGAGCATTACAGCTTATAGAATATTATATTATAAATGATAACATATATGAAAATAAGCAAAATATAAAAAAATATATAAAAAGTATGAAACAAAATTCTTATAGAATGCTTAAACTTGTAAACAATCTTATTGATTTAAGCAAAATTGATTCTGGTTTTTTAAAGTTAAATCTGCAAAACTATAATATAGTAAGTGTCGTTGAAGACATTACACTCTCTGTTGTGCAATATATTGAAAGTAAAGGTATAAATATTGAATTTGATACTGAAGTTGAAGAAAAATACATGGCTTGTGATGTATATGTAATTGAAAGAATAATATTAAACTTATTATCTAATGCTATTAAATTTACTAATAAAGGGGGCAAAATTTGGGTTAATATTTATGATAAAGGGGATTGGATTGTAATAAAAGTTAAAGATTCAGGAATAGGTATACCAGAAGATAAAATTGAAGTTGTGTTTGATAGATTTAAACAAGTAGATACAAGTTTTACAAAAAATATTATAGGAAGCGGTATAGGACTTAATCTTGTAAAATCATTGGTTGAACTTCATGGAGGAAGCATATCTTTAAAAAGCAAAGTTAATGTAGGAAGTGAGTTTACTATTAAACTTCCAGTAAAATTAACAAGTGAAAATGAAATTGCAGTAACTATTGATAATGCCCAAGAAAAAGTAGAGAGAATTCATATTGAATTTTCTGATATATATTATTAGATAATGATAAAAGGCTCTTAACTTTATGGATTTTAAAGGTTCTTAAAAATTAAGAGCCTTTTATTTTGCAATATAAATTTTATGATTAATCTTGCAATAAGCTGTAAATAAATTTTCATTATACAATGAGTAGTATGTTTATTATCAATTTACTTTAAAATATAGTGGTCAATTCTAAGAAAAAATAGTTTTTGAAAGATAATTATTTTATATATTTATAATTTGAAAAAAATAGACTACAAATTGCTTTATAAATATTTACATCCTAAATACTATAAAACTTAATAGTTTTTATAAAAATTTTATTTGGTTTAAAATTATAAATTATAGATTTTAATATTTAAAAATTAATTACAAAAATAATAGAGTTATAATATAGATTTATGATAAGGGGATGTAGATTTACGATTATTATGATTATTAGAATTATGAGTTTTTGAGAAAAAGTAAAAAATATTCTTTAATTTATTAAGAATTTTCATAAAAAATTCTTTAAATTTATTTTTATTATTGTTTTTAAATTTGTTTTTATTTTTAAAATCAACCCAGATAACGTTATCACTCATGATGCTTTGCCTCCCAATTTAAATTATCCTTAAATATATAATAACATATATTTAAAAGAAAGTTAAGAAAATTCTAATAATTTAATGGCTATATTTAAAATAAAATAATCCACAAAAGTATAAACACATTATCCACAGTGTTGTGGATAATGTTCATATTATTTTACCCTTGAAGCTTCTTCGGTTTTTATAGAGTTATGTATAAGCTTATTTAAAGTTATAAGTTCTTCTTCTGTAAGATATCTCCATTTACCTATAGGAAGATCTTTAAGATGTATATTCATAATTCTTATTCTGTTTAATTTTAATACTTTATACCCAAAAACTTCACACATTCTTCTAATTTGCCTGTTTAATCCTTGAGTAAGAATTATTCTAAATACATATTTACTTTCTTTTTTTACAATACATGGCTTAGTAATAGTACCTAAAATTTTAACTCCCATAGACATTCCTTTTATAAATTCAGGTGTTATAGGTTTATCAACAGTTACTATATATTCTTTATCATGGTTATTCCCAGCTCTTAAAATTTTATTTACTATATCTCCATCATTGGTTAAAAGAATAAGCCCTTGAGAATCTTTATCTAATCTGCCTATTGGAAATATTCTTTTTGGATAATTTACAAAATCAATTATATTGTTCTTTACTTTTTTTTCAGTGGTAGATACTATTCCTACAGGTTTATTAAGAGCTATATATACAAGATTTTCTTTATTTTTTAGAGGCTTTCCGTCTAATTTAACTATATCACCTTTTTTTACTTTACTTCCTGTTTCAGCTTTAATACCATTTATAGTAACTCTTCCTTCGTCAATAAGTTTATCAGCTTCTCTTCTTGAGCATATTCCTTTTTCACTTATAAATTTATTTATTCTAATTTCAGAATTTTGTTCTTTATGTGTAATTATATTTTTATTTGAAATAATATTTTTATCTTTGTAGATTTTATTATTTTTTTTCATTACAATCTCCTTTACTGTAAAATATTTTACTATTATTATATACATCAAATATTAAACATAAATATAATTTGTTAAAACAATAATATAAGTCAGTATATCACTAACATAACTGCTTGTTGCACATATAATAAGAAAATATATTATTTTTAGCAAAAAGACGATTATTATTTTATAAAAAATATATTAATTTTTGAAGTTAGATATTTATATTGTATAAAATATTTTCATTTAATCAAATATAAAAATATATTGACAAATAATTTGTCCAATGATTAATATATTATTATATAATAATTTTTTTTGTTTAATATAAATTGGAGGGATAATAATGAAAAATGTTACAATCTATACTTCAGATACATGCACATATTGTACACAAGCAAAAGAATATTTAAAATCAAAAGGAATAGCTTTTGAAGAAAGGAATATAAAAGACGCTTCATATAGAAGAGAACTTATGGATATGGGTTTTATGAGTGTACCCGTTATAAAAATTGATGATGAAACAATACTTGGATTTGATAAAGAGAAAATAGATTCACTACTAGGTCTTTAGTAATACAGTACATTAAAATAAAAAAGCTGCCAATTTGGCAGCTTTTTTATTATTTTTGTACATTTATCAGGAAAAATTGTTATATATTATGGCATTATTATAAATCAATCAATCGTAAAAAAGGCAATTTTTTTTATTTTTTCTATTGACAAAAATTTAAAAAGTGATATTATATTTTATGTAAGGAAAATAATTATTAATAAATAATAATTGTTCAAAACAAAAATAATTAAATAAAATATATCATGTTATATGGAGGGAATTGACTATGAAAAAATTTGTTTGTAAAGTATGTGGATTTATTTATGAAGGAGAAACTGCACCAGAAAAATGTCCAGTTTGTGGTGCTCCAGCAGAAAAATTTGAAGAACAATCTGAAGAATTAGTTTGGGCAGATGAACACAGAATTGGTGTAGCTCAAGGACTTGACGAAAGAGTAATAGCAGGCTTAAAAGAAAATCTTAATGGAGAGTGCTTTGAAGTTGGTCTATATTTAGCAATGGCTAGACAAGCGTTTAGAGAAGGATATCCAGAAGTAGGATTATATTATGAAAAAGCAGCTTATGAAGAAGCTGAACATGCTGCTAAATTCTGTGAACTTCTTGGAGAAGTTGTAACAAATTCTACTAAGAAAAATCTTGAAATGAGAGTTGCTGCTGAAAATGGAGCTACAGCAGGTAAAAAAGAACTAGCTACACTTGCAAAACAACTAGGCTATGATGCAATTCATGACACAGTACATGAAATGGCTAAAGACGAAGCAAGACATGGGAAGGCATTCCAGGGACTTCTTAATAGATATTTCCAAAAATAAAAAATCATTAAAAATATAGTGTTTTAGATACTTTGAATAAAATATTTTAAATCGGAGTGGAAAAGTTTCACTCCGATGAAGACAAGACTTTTTATGATAGATGTCATGTTGAGTTAACTATTAAAATATTAAAAATAAATCCAGTAGAAGGCTTTGCTATTTACTACTGGATTTATTTTATTAAATTATAAATTATAAATCAAAAATGAATATGGAGATTTTTAGCGTAAATAAATAAAATATGAACAATAAACGTTGAGTAAAATCTAGAATTTATTTTCTATTTTTTAAAAGTATCTCCACTAAAGTATACCTTCAGATTTTAATATGGATTCAAGTTCTTGAAGTTTTTGAGATAAAAAAACAAATTTTTCTTTTACCGTTTCCTTAGAAAAACTTTGCTGACTTAAATTTTTTTCCATAGATTCAACCATTTCTAAAGCCTCATCAATATCTTTTTGAACTATCTTTAAACTATCTTCTTTCATTTGCACTCTCCTTTAGTTTAAATTATTTCTTATTTTTTTCATTCCATTTTCATTTATAAAAGGCGCTGAAAATTCAAATATTTTTTCATGTCCACAATGTGAACAAACACATGCACATAAATCATAAGGAATATCATCAATAAGTGCAATTTGTATATCTTCAGTTAAATAATCACCGCCACATATTTCACAAGGAGTATGGTTTATAACTTTATATTCGCTTTCGATATATTTCATTATATCTCTTAAGGTCATATTTTGCCTCCTATTTAATTCTTAAATTTATATATAAATGGTAGCACTATATAAAATTAAATGCAATAGTAATGAAATACTATCATATAAATAATAGAGAATAAAATAAATAACAGTATTAAAAAAATAAACTATAATTTATAAAACATTTAAGATTATATTAGTCTTTGAAGGGAGCTATGAAATGTGATTAATATTATTTGGTTTTTTATTTTAGCAATTGGAATAATTATTGGATTAATTACAGGCAGAGGAGATATTATATCTAATTCAATTATATCCACAGCTTCATCTACAGTAGATTTTATTATTAAATTATCAGGAATTTTATGTATTTGGTGCGGTGTAATGAAAATTGCAGAAAAAAGTGGATTAACTGAAAATTTAGCTAAGTTTTTAAAACCTATATTAAAATTAATTTTTAAAGATGCTGCCAAAGATGAAAAAGCTATGGGTGCAATTATAATGAATTTGACTGCAAATATGATGGGGCTTTCTAATGCCGCTACTCCTTTTGGAATAAAAGCTATGGAAGAAATGGATAGATTAAATCATAATAAAGGTGTTGCTAGTGATGATATGTCTTTGTTTTTAGTATTAAATGCAGCTTGTATTCAGCTTGTACCAACAACTGTTATATCTGTAAGAGCTGCAAGTGGTTCTCAAAATCCAGGTGGAGTTATTATTCCAGCATTAATAGCTTCAATAATAGCCGCAGTTATGGGCGTAATATATTGTAAAATACTTCAAAGATATTTTTAAAAATAAGTAGTATATAAACAAAGCATTAAAAATAAACAAGGAGAAATTATAATATGATATTTATTAATTATTTAGGACAATTTTTTTTAAAGTCATCAATACTACTTTTTACGAAACTACCTTTTGAAAAAATTTTTTCTTTTGATTATGCTATAAAGTCTATAATAGCTATAATTATATTAATTATTATAGTTTATGGAATGATTAAAGGGGTTAAAGTTTATGAATGTTTTGTAGAAGGAGCAAAAGATGGAATATTAATATGTATTAGAATATTTCCATATCTTTTAGCTATGTTAGTTGCTATTGCTGTTTTTAGAGAATCTAAGGCATTAGATTATTTTATTTTTTTAGTAAAACCATTGGTAAGCATTATAGGACTTCCTCCAGAGATTCTTCCTTTAATATTTATAAAGCCTCTTTCAGGAAGTGGAGCTTTAGGAGTTCTTTCTGATATATTAATAAAATATGGACCTGATAGCTTTATAGGTATGCTTTCTTCAATAATAATGGGTACTACAGAGACAATTTTTTATACACTAACTGTATATTTTGGAGCAGTTAAAATCAAAAAAATAAGACATACTTTATGGGCAGCAATTTTAGCAGATATAACTGCAATAATTGCCGCAGTTACATTGACCAGACTTATATTTTAATTAAAGATTAAGATAAATTAAGATAATTATAGATTTATCTAAAAAATACACATTTTGCAACAATAAACGGTAATTAATACTATATAATACAGATTACCATAACTTGAAAATTGGTATTTTTATATATATAATTATCACATAATTACATATAGTAATAATATTTTTTATTTGGGGGAAATTTATATGATTGAAATTAATAATGTAAACAAAAGTTATAATGGTACTACAAAGGCGGTGAACGATTTAAACTTAACAATACCAGAAGGAGTTATTTTCGGATTTTTAGGACCTAATGGTGCGGGAAAGAGTACTACTATTAAAATGATTACTGGAATTTTAAATAGTGATAGTGGAGAAATAAAAATAAACGGTATAAGTATAAAAGACAATCCAATTGAAGCTAAAAAACAGTTTGGATATGTTCCTGATAATCCAGATATGTTTTTAAGACTTAAAGGACTTGAATATTTAAATTTTATGGCAGATATTTATGAAGTACCAAAAGAAATTAGGGAAGAAAGAATTGAAAAACTTTCTAAAAGATTTGAAATGATAGATTCTTTAAATGATAAAATACAAAGCTATTCTCATGGTATGAGACAAAAAATAGTACTTATTGGAGCTTTAATACATGAACCTTCAGTTTGGATTTTAGACGAACCTTTAACAGGGCTTGATCCTAAATCTTCTTATACATTAAAAGAAATGATGAGAGAGCATGTTTCAAATGGTAAAACTGTATTTTTTTCAACTCATGTATTAGAAGTAGCTGAAAAAATATGTGATAAAGTAGCTATTATAAATAAAGGCAATATATTATTTTGTGGGACTTTAGACGAAATGAGGGAGCATTTTAAGTCTAATGAATCATTAGAAAAGATGTTTTTGGAGTTGACTGAAAATGAGTAAATTTTTAATTTTAACTAAAGTTTTATTAAAAAGCAGTGGAGAAAGTTTAGTACAAAAGGATAAGAAAAAGCTCCCTAAAACTATAGCTTTTATTGTACTTATAGCTATAGCTTTTATACCTATGATTTTTGGTTTTGCAGCTATGGCAAAAGCTTCCTATGAAGAACTTATTAAAATAAATCAAGAAGGATTATTGATTGAATTAGTAATTTCAGTATCTAATTTTATAATATTTATATTTGGATTTTTTTATGTTTTAAATACTTTTTATTTTTCATCAGATATAGAAAATTTATTACCACTACCATTAAAGCCATCTATAATATTAGGATCAAAGTTTACAGTAGTATTAATATATGAATATATAACTGAAATTATATTCTTGCTTCCTATAATGATTATTTACGGAGTTATGAGCAATATAGGTGCTATTTATTATTTATATTTAGCGATAGTTTTTTTTACTTTACCTATTGTACCTTTAGTAATTTCATCTATTATAAGCATTGTAATTATGAAATTTATTCCACTTACCAAAAATAAAGATCTTTTTAAAACTGTTTCTGGTATTTTAGGTCTTGCAATTGGATTAGGATTTAATTGGATTTTTCAAAAATTAGGATCAAGTACCCAAAATACTGAAGATATGATAAATATTATGATGCAGGGAAAAAACTCATTAGTTGGAACTTCAAAAACTATATTTCCAAATACAAAATTTGCAGTAAATTCTATGCTTTATAGTGGAGAAATAAAAGGCTTATTTAACATATTTATTTTTTTATTAATAAATGCAGTTTTTATATTAATATTACTCTTTATTGGGGAAAAAATTTATTTTAAAGGTGTTATTGGTATTTCAGAAACTTCATCAAAGCAGAGAAAATTAAGCAAATATGAAATAAAGAAAAATATTAAAGAAAATTCTATTTTAAGAGCCTATTTAATTAAAGAATTAAAAATTTTATTTAGGACACCAGCTTACTTTATGAATTGTGTAGTAATAAATTTTTTATTTCCTATAATTTTATTTTTACCATTTTTATCTCAACCGGATATGATGAAAGAATTAAGCAAGGTTAGAAATTTATTAAATAGCTCTACTTTATCAGGAATTGTAATTGCAATATGTTTTGGAGTAATTATGTTTATATCTACATCTAATCCAACAGCATCTACAGCTATATCTAGAGAAGGAAAATACATTTTTACATGTAAATATCTTCCGATAAGTTATAAAAAACAAATTATTTCTAAAGTATTATCAGGTGTAATATTAAACTTTATAGGGTTAGCACTTTTAATATTGACATCCTCTATAATATTAAAGCCACCCTTTTATTTAATTATACAGATTACTATATTATCAATAATAATTACATTTTTCACAAATTTTGTAGGTATATTTATAGATTTAATGTTCCCTAAACTATTATGGGATAATGAACAAAGGGCAGTTAAAAATAATATGAATGCTTTAATATCAATGATTTTAGGATTTATAATTTTAGCATTAACTATTGGGGCTGTTGTTTGGCTTAAATTAAATCTATGGACTGCTTTTGGAGTATTGGCTGTTATTTATGGTGCTTTTGATTTAATTTTATATTTTTTATTAACTTCTGTTGGAGTAAAATTATTTAGTAAAATAGAATAAAAAAATCAGCTTTTAAGCTGATTTTTTTATTCTTAGGATATTGTGATATAATAATGTTGTGAAAAAACATAGGGTAATAATGTATAATAAAGTTAGCAATAAGCTGACCAATAGAGAATATAATTACAAGAGAAAGAATGAAAATTAAAAACTCATATTAGTAAATTTTGGAGTGGTTATTGTGCTTAAATGGAAAGAACTCTATGAGCAGTGTAATACATGTGAAAAATGTGAACTGAAAAATAACAGAAAAAATGTTGTTTTTGGAGAAGGAAATTTAAGAGCACCTATTATGTTTATTGGAGAAGCACCTGGAGCAGATGAAGATAGACTTGGTAAACCATTTGTAGGAAAAGCAGGGCAGCTTCTAACAAAAGGATTAACAGCGTTAGATTTATTAAGAGAAAGAGACTATTATATATGTAATGTATGTAAGTGCAGACCTGAAAATAATCGAACTCCTTATGATGAAGAAGCTTTAACCTGTCTTCCTTATTTAAGAAATCAGGCAGCTTTAATAAGACCTAAAATTATAGTTTGTTTAGGTTCTGTAGCTATGAAATTTGTAATAAGCAAAGATTGGAAAATAACAAGAGATAGAGGTAAATGGATTGAAAGAAAAGGATGCTATATGATTGCAACATTTCATCCAGCAGCATTATTTAGAGATGAAAGTAAAAAAAAGTTATTTTGGCATGATTTAAAGAGTGTAAGAAAAAAATATGATGAAGTTTTAAATAGTAATCAGAATAAATATCAAGAATAAATATACATGGAATTTAAAACTTAAAGAAAACTTTGGGTGGTTTTAGCGGAAAGTGAAAAGGATACAGTTTAATACTGTATCCTTTATATTTATTCAAATACATTTATTATAGAGCCGAATATATCTTTATTGTCTTTAATTTTTTCTTCACTTCCAAGAACACAGAAATAATTTTGATTCATAACATCGGTAATTAAATTAGCAAGATTTTTAATATCTTCTTTAGTAGTATTTAGTATTTCAGTTCTTTCTTTTTGCAAAGATTCATAACTTACATGTCTTATATAATATTCATCTGATACAATAGCTTTCATTGCAGGCGTCAATGGTGAATCAAGTTCACTTATAGTACCAATTATATATTTTGTCATTTCTCGATTATCTGCATCAAAATTTTTAATAAAATCTCCAGCTTTAGAATAAACATCTAAAGTTTCTTTTAAATTAGGATCTCTATAAGAGCTGAAAACTGTGTTACCTCCCCATTGAAAATTAGCAAAGGCACCATAAGCTCCTCCTTGAACTCTAATTTTATTCCATAAATAATCATAGCCTATTATAGTTTTTAAAACTTGTAGATGTCCGTTATAAGAGTATCCTAATTCTTTAAAATTATATGCCTTAGCAACGTATTGAACTTTAGAAGAAGTCATAAGACCTTCATTTAATGCACCAAATTCAAATTTATAATCATTATAAGATAAATTTTCGTCATTTAGATTTTCAAATAACGCAGGAAAATTTTCTTCAAAAATTTTATAATATTTGTCTTCAGCAGTAAAACTTACAAGAAGATTATTTTTATTAAATATTAATGTAGAAACTTTATTTAAATTTTCTATAATTTCTTTAACTTTATCTTTAAAATTACTTTCTAAATCTACAATAAATTTATAAAAAGATAATCCCATAAGAGTTTCTTCGTATTTAGCTATAGGTGAAAAATAAGAACAAACTCTTTTAGCAGCTACAGTATGACCTCTTTGTAACATTCTCATTTCTAATCTTGATTTCATTTCTTGAATTATTTCTTTTAAACGTTTTTCATCATCGAATTTACTATGAGTTAATATTTCACCTAATATTTCCATAAGGTTAGGAAGCTTTGTTATTAAAGCTTTAGCTCTTACTGAAAACTTAGGATAAAAAATAGTGTTACTGCCACATTCAGAAAAAGCCTCTCCGGAAAATCTTATGCCTCCAGTATTTATATTTATTATATTTGAAAGTTCTTCATAGCTGTATTTTTCAGTTCCTATTTTGCCAAGTATAGAAGATAATAAACTAATATAAGGCAGTAAATTTTGTGGGACAGTACTTGAATCAAAATATAAATTTACATAGCCTATTCCACTTGTAAATAATGGATGAAAGAGAGTTTTTATTCCTAATAAATCTTTTTCTAAAAGAGGAAGTTTTTCAGTTTTAACTTCAATATCTTTTAATGATAGTAAAGGAATAGTTTCTAATATTTCCTGTGGGTCAGGAGTTTCTTGCCTTTCTTTTAATTTATGTGTATTTTCAATAATTTTAGAAATTTCGTTTTCTGTTAGACTAGCTTTATAATTTGCAAGCTTTTTTCTAAGTTCTTCATTTTTTTCTTCAGCAAGACCTTTTTTAGGTTTAATTACAACTAAAGAACGATGAAGATTATTAATAAGATATTTACTTATAAGTTTTTCAAAATAATCTGTTGTTAGAGCTTTTTTTATAGAATTTAAAGCTTCTTGATATTCTAAATGTACAAAAGGACTTTCACCATACAACCAACTGTCCATACACCTTATTCCGTACATTAGTCCTTTAGGATATCCGTTATACTCGGCCTCTCTTAATTGAAATTCTTTAATATTAATTGAAGATTCAATTAATTTTTTATCTATTCCATTATTTACAAGATCAGTAAGAGTATCAAATATAACTTTTTTAAAATCTTCAATTTTATTTTCATTAGAATTTTTAACCACTATGCTGAAAGTAGGTTGCAGTATACTATTATCATAAGAACCAAATACATCTTTGCCTAAATTAGCATTAATTAAAGCTTTTTTTAATGGAGCTGCAGGAGTTTCAAGCAATAGATGTTCAATAATATCAAAAGCTAAAGATAATTCTTTATCAGTTCCTTTACCTATTACAAAGTTTAAACTTAAAAAAGTTTTATCTTCTTCTTTTTCATTGCAAGAAATAGGATAATTATATATAACTTTTTTTTCTTCAATAAAAGGTTTTTGCTCAGCAATTTCAGAATTTATCTCAAGTTTATTAAAATTATTTAGATATTCTTCATTAATAAATTTTAATTCTTCTAATATGTCCATATCTCCATAAAGAAAAATATAGCTGTTAGATGGATGATAGTATTTTTTGTGAAAATTAATAAATTGCTCGTAAGTAAGTTCTGGTATTACATCAGGATCTCCGCCAGATTCAAAACTATAAGGAGTATCAGGAAATAAAGATTCTTGAATTTTTCTCATAAGTATTGATTCTGGAGAAGAAAAAGCTCCCTTCATTTCATTATAAACTACACCTTTATATGTAAGTTCATCATCTTTATTTTCTAATTCATAATGCCAACCCTCTTGCATCATTATTTCAGGGTATTTATATATGTTAGGATAAAAAACTGCATCAAGATATACATCCATTAAATTATGGAAATCTTTAAGATTTCTGCTGGCAACAGGATACATTGTTTTGTCAGGGAAAGTCATAGCATTTAAAAATGTATTTAAAGATCCCTTTATAAGTTCTACAAATGGCTCTTTTGATGGAAATTTTCTAGAACCACAAAGTACTGAATGCTCAAGTATATGAGTGAGCCCTGTACTGTCTTTTGGAGGTGTTCTAAAACTTATTGAAAAAACTTTATTATCATCATCGTTTTCTAAATGAAATAATTTTGCCCCGCTTTTTTCATGTTCAAAAATTCTTCCTATAGAATTTAATTCTTCAATATTTTTTTCTTCAAGTAATTTAAAACCATTATATGTTTTATTTAATTCAAGTTTCATATATTGTTACTCCTTTCTAAATTTATATAATTATATTCTCCAAAATTTGGTGCAATTATTATATATTTATTATATAACAAAAATTTACTCTTTTTAATAAAATAATAATATTTAACAAATAAATATTAAGTTTTATAAATATTTATTTTATTATTTAAATTTTTTGTTTAAAATATATTAATATAGGTATTTAATATGAGAACTAAATATAGCTTAGTAAAATAAAATAGTTTAAGCAAATAAAAATTTATTTTAAAAATAGATGAGTATTATTTTAATAGGAGTTTATTTTTGAAATTAGATATTTATAATATGCAAAATATAGTTGAGGTGGAATAATGTTTGATATAGATGAAAAACTTATGAAAAAACAAATTGGGGATGTAATATATTCTAGAGGACTTGATTTATATTTAAGAAATAAAGTAAGAAGTATAGACTTTAATATGTATGAATCAAGTAAAGGAAATATTTTGCATATAAAATCATCAGTTGAATCAGCTTATGGAATTAATGTATATGATGTAAATTTAGATATAGAAATTGATACTGGGAATTTACAATATGATTGTAATTGTATTTATACAATAAATAATAATAATATATGTAAACATTGTGTAGCAGTATTATTAAAATGGAATAGAGAAAAAGAAGAATTAATGAAAAGAAAAGGTACAGTAATTTCAAAGGATGTTGACGAAATAATTGAATATTTTAAAAACAATATTATAAACAATTCAGATAAAATTAATAAAAGGGAACTGGATTTAGATATAAAATTTGAAATAAATAACTTTAATGAAGAAACTTTTAATTCAATTGAATTAAAGGTTGGTGAAGGCAAAACATATGTTATAAAAAATATAAAAGAATTTTTATCTGTAGCAAAAAATAAACATAAAGTTATTGAATTTAGCAAAAATTTTATTTATGATCCTGAAATATTTGATTTTAAATACGAAGATAAAAAGATTATTGATTTACTTGTTGAAATATATGAAATGGATGAATTTATATCATCACTTGATAGAAATAGATTTTTAGGTAAATTTAAAGGAGTGTTTTCGGGTAAAAAAGTTTTTTTGAATGATACTCAGGTAAAAAAGCTTTTAGATTTAATGAAAGGTAAAAAATTTCATATTATTATAAATGATATTAATATGGAAAATGTAGTTATATTAGAAGAAGATATTCCTTTAGAATTTGATATTAAAATAAATAGTAATGGATTAATTATTAAGCAAAACAATGATATTCCAATTCCTATAACAAGAAAAGCAGAGTATTTTTTTTATAAAAATAATATATACAAGCCTAGTGAAAATCAGGCTAAGACATATATTCCTTTTTTTAATGAAGTTATAAATTCTTCAAATAAAAGTATGGTTTTTAATAAAAAAGATATAGAAAAAGTAGCAGCATATGTTATACCTAATTTAAAAGAGATAAGTAAAAATATAAATATTGATGAATCGTTAAAAAAAGATTTATATAGAGAAGATCTTAAAACTACTATATATTTTGATAAAGTTGAAGAATCAATATTATGTGATGTAATATTTAATTATGGTGATATACAAATAAATTCTTTAAATGAAAATTATAAAAATAATGATAATAAAATTTTAATAAGAAATATAAAAGAAGAATTAAATTTAATAGCGTTATTAAAAAGTATAGGCTTTGAAGAGGAAAGATATAAGTATGCTCTTAAAGATGAAGAAAAAATAATTCAGTTTTTAACAGAAGATATAAATAAACTTCAGGAATATGCAGATATTTATTATTCTGAAAGCTTTAAAAATATGAAAGTCTATACTTCTTCAAATATTAAGTCTAGTATAAAACTTAACGATGAAGATCTTTTAGAATTTACATTTAATATAGATGGAGTAGATAAAAAAGAACTTAAAAACATTTTAGAAGCAATAAAACAAAAGAAAAAATATTATAAACTTAAAGAAGGCAATTTTGTGTTTCTTGAAAATGAGGAAATTCAAGATATAGGAAATATGGTAGAATATCTTGATATAAAAGCTTCAGATTTAGAAAAGCAAAAGGTTTTGCTTTCAAAGTATAATGCCTTTTACATAGATGAAAAATTAAAAAATAGTAAGATTTCAATAGAAAAAAATAAAAAATTCAGAGAACTTGTAAATACTATTAAAGAAGTAAAAGATATAGATTTTACCCCTCCTAAACATTTAGAAAGTATAATGAGGGACTATCAAAAATTTGGATTTAAATGGCTTAAAACATTGGCTGCTTGTGGATTTGGAGGTATATTAGCAGATGAAATGGGGCTTGGGAAAACACTTCAAACAATTGCATTTATAGAATCGGAAATAGAAGAAAATAATGAAAATAAAAAGCCATCTTTAGTAGTAGCACCTACTTCTTTAATATATAATTGGGAAAATGAAATAGAAAAATTTGCACCGAATTTAAAAGTTTTAGTTCTTTCCGGGAGCAAAGAAGAAAGAGAAGAAAAAGTAAAAGAAATAGAAAAATTTGATATAGTTATAACTTCTTATCCTCTTATAAGAAAAGATATAGAAAGTTATAAAAATATAAAATTCAGATATTGTATAATAGATGAAGCTCAGCAAATTAAAAATCCTTCTTCTGTTAATGCTCAATCAGTAAAAGATATAAAAGCAGATGGATATTTTGCATTAACAGGTACTCCAATAGAGAATTCACTTATTGAATTGTGGTCTATTTTTGATTTTTTAATGCCAGGTTATTTACTATCTAATAGAAAATTTTCTCAAAAATATGAAATACCTATAGTTAAAAACAAAGATATGAAAGCATTAGAAGAACTTAATAAACATATAAAGCCTTTTATTTTAAGAAGGCTTAAAAAAGACGTTATAAAAGAGCTGCCGCCAAAGATTGAACAAAAACTTGTAGTAGAGATGTCAGAAGAACAAAAAAAGCTTTATGCAGCTTATATTGAAGACGCTAAAAATGATATTTCTAAAGAAATAAAAGAAAAAGGTTTTAATAAAAGTAAAATTAAAATATTATCAACGTTAACTAGGCTTAGACAAATCTGCTGCGATCCATCTGTGTTTGTAGAAAATTTTAATGGAGAAAGCGGAAAGATGGAAGCATTAGATTATCTTCTTGAAGAAAGCATTATAAAAGGCCATAGAATTTTATTATTTTCTCAATTTACTACTGTATTAAAAAATATTGCTAAAAGATTAGATAATAATAAAATTGATTATATGTATTTAGATGGGCAAACAAAGAGTGAAGAAAGAGGAAAAATGGTTAAACAATTTAATGAAGGAAAGGGAAGTGTATTTTTAATTTCTCTAAAAGCTGGGGGTACAGGGCTTAATTTAACAGGAGCAGATGTTGTTATTCATTTTGATCCTTGGTGGAATCCTGCAGTTGAAGATCAAGCTACAGATAGAGCACATAGAATAGGCCAAAAGAAAACTGTAGAAGTAATTAAAATTATAGCTCGTGGAACTATAGAAGAAAAGATATATAATATACAAGAAAAAAAGAAATCTATAATAAAAAATGTTATGAATGATGAGCAAAATGTTGAAGAAAATTTAATATCACAAATGACACAAGAGGAAATTGAAGAACTTTTTAAAATATAAAAAGTAATTTTTTAAAAATATATTAAAAATTGTTGACAAAAAAATTAATAGATGATAAACTATAAAAGCTGTCAGATGACAGCGAAATGATTGGTCTTTGAAAATTAAACAGAGAATAAGGTAATAACCAGCAATTCTTTTGATAAATAAAGCATGAGCTTAAAATCAGACTTTTAAATTGAGAGTTTGATCCTGGCTCAGGACGAACGCTGGCGGCGTGCCTAACACATGCAAGTCGAGCGAGAAACTTTTGTTTCTAGCGGCGGACGGGTGAGTAACACGTGGATAACCTGCCTCATAGTGGGGGATAGCCTCCCGAAAGGGAGATTAATACCGCATATTATTAAATCTTCGCATGAAGATTTAATGAAAGGAGCAATCCGCTATGAGATGGG
>NZ_FUYD01000014.1:0-51770 GCF_900167505.1 Clostridium sp. USBA 49 | reverse complement strand
ATATATCAATTATTCAACAGTATTTTTAGATAAGGTTAAAATGCTCATTTTTTGGATTAAAATCCTGTTATTTTAACATATTTTTTAGCAATTACATGCTTTTAAATGTCCTTAACTGCTTGTGCCACATAGCATAGAGGATTTGGTAAAATATTCTGGGAATAAAAAATACATAATTTATGTATTTTTCTTCTTCCCACATTTGATTATACATAATTTTATAATAAAAGTCCAGTATTTGTTTCAGTATTTCAAGCTTATATTATTAATTTAGAAGATAAGTTTTATTAATGTGATAAGTAAATATAAAATTATTTTGGAAAAATAAATCTATTTAAAATCAAAATTTTTAACTAATTTTACAGTCCCAAATCCTCTTGATACTGATTTGCCTATTGCCATATAATCGGGTATTTGAAAATTTATTAAAAATTCTCCTTTAAAACCAATCATTTCTTGATTTTTAAAATTTATTTTACAAGGTTTTAAATTTATATATGCTTCAAGTTTATTTTCAACAGTATAATTAAACCTTTTAGACATAGACAATATATTACCTATTAATATTTTCTTTAAAATATCAATTTTTTCTTCCTGTAAGCAAGAGATATATTTAATAAAATTTCTTTCATTAAGACTAAGCCATGGAGATATAAATTTATATTGTAGCAATTTATCTGATACACCAAATTTAAATTTTTTATAAAATATGCCTTTTTCATAAATATCTATTCTTTTATTAAATATATTTAAAAAATCAATATTATTTTCTATTGAGCTAAGAATATCTGCACCTTCTTCTATGCCTATAATTACTGGATTACCATCTATGGTTTTATACTGGATAAGAGGATATCTATAAATAAACTTATCTCCTTTATGATTGTGTAATTCATCATATTGTGGATAATTACTTGAAATAAAGCCTCTAATCTTTGGTATATCTCTCCTTGCTATTTCTAAACTGCCAAAAGATAATTTCAAAATTTTAAGTTCCATAAATACTTCCCTTTCTTTTCTAAAGTATAACATCTTTATCCTTAAGTACATATCCTGTTTCGAAATCATATGTATTATTAAGTGATTCATAAGGGATATAAACTATATCATCTTTATCGAAATTTTCATGCACTTTATTTTTAAATACTGTTATTACATAATCATAAAATTGTTTTTTTATCTCTTGAAATTTTTCTTTTGCCTTCAATGCATTCTCTTCTTTTCTAATTTCTTCATATTGTTTCCAAACTTTTGAAGCCTCTCCATCACATTCAATAAATATAGATACCTTATTTTGTTGTTCAATTAATTTAAAATTATTACTTATATCTTTAAATTTTAACTTATTGATAAATTCAATCAGTTTCATAGATTCATCCTTACTCATATCATTGTGTAAAGCTTCAAAATATAAATTATTTAAGTTCAAATAATCCTCTTCATAAATTAAATCTTTATCTTTCAGTACTGTTTTAGTCTTATCTATTAAGAAATTATCATAAATAAAACTATTATACTCTCTTCCTTTATCATTAACTAAATTACATAAATAAATATCTCCAATATAATCTCCTCTATACTCTCTATTGCATCTTCCTGCACTTTGATTAATTGAATCTAAAGTAGCTAAATCTCTAACTACTATATCCACATCTATATCCACTCCAGCTTCAATAAGCTGTGTACTTACAATAATTTTTCTTCCTTTAATTTTTTTTATATTATTTATTCTTTCTTTTCTTTCCTTTGGAATAATTCCTGTACTTAAAAAGAATATAAAACTTTCTTTAAGCTCAAGCTCTTTTATAAATTCATAAACCTCTTGAGCTACTTTTATTGTATTTAAAATTATTAATATACTTTTTTCTGCATTTTCATCTATAAGATGTTCAATCTTAATTAAAAAGTCTTCAAGAGAAATTTTATCTATATTTATATGAAGTTTTGTCCTCTTAAATACTTCAAAATATTTTTTATTATCAGGCACAAGTTCTTTAATCTCATTTTTATCAAAAATAAGCGGTTGGGTTGCAGTTATTAAAATAAAATATATATTTAGTTTTTCGGACATAATTTTAAACAACTTATTTATAACAAGCCAATATTTATAAGGTATTGATTGAACTTCATCTAAAAGAACAATTGAATTAGCAATACTCTGATATTTAACAAGCTGGCTGTTTTGATTTGAAAATAAAGTATCAAAAAACTGCATGAAAGTTGTTACTACTATTTGAGAATTCCAATTTTCTACCAGAAATTTACTTTCATTGCTATCAAAGTTTTTTATTTCACTTGAATATTTAAAATCGCTTAAATGATGATGCTTTAAAATTCTATCATTAGTAACTTTTCCCTCTCCCATAACAGTTTCTATAACAT
Source organism: Clostridium sp. USBA 49 (assembly GCF_900167505.1). NCBI lineage: Bacteria > Bacillati > Bacillota > Clostridia > Eubacteriales > Clostridiaceae > Clostridium > Clostridium sp. USBA 49. The sequence continues at coordinate 49,388 of NZ_FUYD01000014.1, read as the reverse complement.
TACTATAAACCTCAAAGTTTTGATCAATTACTGAAGTAAATGGAAGACAGTAAATAATTCTCATATCCTTATCTAATTGTTTTTTAAGATGTAATGCTCCACCTAAAGCCGTTAAAGTTTTACCCGTACCTGTTGGAACTGTTATAGACATTATTCTTTCTGAAAAATTTTCAATTGTCTTTATAACATCTTCATAAATATTATTTCTTACTTCTCCTAAAGCGGATATTTTTCTTTCAAATTTTATTATTTTATATTCATCTACCAAATCTTGTGGTAGATCATAATTTATATTTTGTCTATAATGAAAAATAGCATCTTCTTTATCTGAAAAAATTAATATCGAATATAAAAATTTAAATAAAACATATTCTTCTAAACTATCGTTGTCATCTATATATTCTTGAAAATCTTCTGTTTCTTCGCTGATTTCTTGTAATGCCTCTAAAATTTCATTCATTTTAAACTTTTTTAAAGATAATTCATTAAATATTTTTTCAAATTCTTCATAATTAATAGATTCTAATTGTCTTTTAATAACTTTCATTTGATTTTTAACTTCTCTCTCAGTAAACATATATTCCATATCTGAATTATTTAAATCACCATGATGTCTTCTCACTATTACAAAACAAATAAGAGCTAATTTTTTATCTAAATCTCTCAATTGAAGATAAGTATGTAACGCAGAAAAAAACCCATGACTTCTTAGTTCTTTATCTACTTCACTTTCTCCAATTTCAATCATATCTTTTAAATATTTTTGAAAAAAATATGTAGCTTTTCCAAGATCATGAGTATAACCCATGATCTTAGCTACAAATAAAATTTTATCTTTTCCATATGAAAAATTAATATCTTTTTTTTCAATTAATTCCACACATCTATCCCCTACAGCTTTTAAATGTTGTATTAATGGAATACCTGGATGAGACTCTAATTTATAAAAATACAATTCTCTCTTCCTCCGATAATTCGTAAAACTTGCTTAATTTGCATTTTATAGCTTTACCATTTCTTTCATAAAGTATTTTTAAATACTCAGTTACTTCTCTATCATCATTCATTTCATTTGGAACTGTATCTTTAAAATATTCTTTATTGTCTTCAAACTCAACTTCTATATGTTCATTGTTAAAAGGAATTATTGACTGTAATAATACATAATTATAGTTATTTTTTTCACTTAACTCAAATTCACCAATATAATTAAAATTTGCTATAAATTCACTTAATCCTAGACAAGGAGTATAAAAGCTTTCATGATTTTTCAAAGAAGTTTTAAGTTTTTCATAAATTTGATTATCTTCATGATAAAAGTAAATTCTAAACTTACAATCCTTTAACAATTCAAAAGTAACTTGAGTTCTATTGGAAATTTTACTCATCATTTTAGCAGTTTTTGTATCTATAAGATTATAAGAAATACGAGTTTTCTTTACAGGTTTTAATATTCTAATTGCTATATAGGCTTGATCTTTCGTAAAATATTTTAAATATTCTTCCTTTCTAATACCTATAATTGCACTAATCATTCCTGCTACAGCAGTTCTAGGTGGAAAAGAAAATGTTAAAGGTGAGGAAGTAGTATAAAATTTTCTAAAATGAGCAAAATCTCCCCATACATCAAAAACTAAGCATTTCATGTTCATCATCCTTCTATTTTTAGTTCTATTGGACTAAATTCTTTTAAAGCATCTTCAAGTTTTACTATTTTACCTCCTATCGAAAACATAATACTATCGTCCACTAAATACTCAATACTTTGAATTTTATCTTTAAATTTAATTAATGAAGCTACTAATTTATCTATATTTAGAGTAAAATCTTCTACTCCTCTTATTTCTTCTTCATCATTTAGCTTAGTTTCAAGTTTGATATTTTTAAGCAAATCTCCTATATGAAAACTTCCTTCTTTATAATTTACTTTTAAAAGAAGTCTTGGAGTTTGACCAACTTTACTCCTAGATATTAAATTTTTAGTTCCATTCCAAATTCCATCTAATAAAAGTTTAATATCTTCTTCTTTTAAATTTGTTTCTTTTGCTGCATGTTCATTAATTATTCCATAAAATCCTATCAGGCTGTAAGGAAGTATATATTCTTCTCTAAATGTTTTATTATCCTTTCCTTCCCCTGATGCAAAAGCACCTGTTCCTTTAATTCTTTTTAAAGCCACTCTATGCAAAGAACGTCCCATATTAAATTGAACCGGTCCTGTAAATGTAGCTGATCCTTTTTCTTTACCAAATTCCAAAGGTATAGTAGCTCCAAAAAGTCTAACATCTACACAATTTTCTAATACATTTTCTATAACCTTATTTTTATTTTCTCCAAAATCCTTTGCTCTTGCTTTTGCATCTTGAACATCACCTTTTTCAGTTCTCTTTTCTATAACAAATATTTCTTTTCCTCTGTATTCATAAATAAAATCTCTTATAGTTCTCTTAAGCCTTACATCAGTTACAAAATTAATTCCAGTTTCCTCATCAATTCTTGGTTTATTAGAATCTAAAGGATCTCCATTTGGATTATTGTCTTTAATATCATACAAAAATATTAATTCTGCTCTATTCATAATTTATCTCTCCTCATTAAGCTTATTTTTTAATTAAAAATTTATTTTTCATCTAAACTTATTTCATCAATTACTGATGTCCTAAAATTCTTGTCCATATTCATTCCAAGTGAAAAATACATAGGTATGTCTAAATCAGATAATGAATCTAAACCATTAGATTGTATCAAATATTCACTAATAATATTAAATTCTTCATTATAATATTCACTTTTATATTCTATAAGCTTTGATTGAAGTTCCGGTATAAGCCTTTTAATATCTTTCCTACTTAACTTAAGTCCTTTAAGTCTTGATATAAATGGTTTTCTTTTTTCATTAATATATTGAATATTAAGAAGTTTTTTGGTTATATATCCTACTAAAAATACAACTTTTTTATCTGGAATATCAAAAAAAGGATTAGCTTCATTAAAAAATGCTTCAAACAATTCTCTTTTTGAATTAAAATCATTAATATCCCAAATTTTGTGTTCTATTGACATATTAATATCCTCCTCTCTATGTTTAAATAAATCTAAAAACTCAAGAAAATACAAAAAACTAAAAACTCTAAACACAGCATATTTATAAGTATCCTCTCCCTTTATAATCTGATCTGATTCATATCTACTAAAACTATTTATTATATATTCATTAAAAAAAGGCATTAAAAATTTATATTCCAACTTTCTATTAGATATAATTTTATCTATAATTTCTAAAAAATATTTATTGTGTGTAGTTTTTGGAAACACTTTATTTAAAATCTCAAAACTAACAGGTTGTTCTTTAAAAAACTCCATATCTCTAATTTTATCTATTGAATTAAAAATTGTTCTAAATCTAGATGGAGCTACATCCTCAATGTTTAAAAGTATATTAAGTGCAGCGTTATTCTTTTCAAAAAACATTAGATCAAAACTTATAGAATTTTCTTCTTTACTTAAAAGTTTCATAACTCTTTCTTCAGTATAAGAATACTTTTCTCTTACATCACTAATATTTTCACTTTTTAAAGTAAGATATTTCTTTAATACTTTATCTAGATTTTCATCAAAAATTGGCTTTGGGATTAGATAATACCTTCTTCCATAAAAAGAAAAAGTTAAATTATTATCTAAATATCTTTTACCCTGTTCTAATTCAATTGCACAATTCTTACACACTGGATAGTTTCTCCAAGCCTTCTCATAATTAAAGCCGCCAGCAATATAACCAGGCTTATCAATAGTGTAGAATGGAAATATATTACTACCTGCTAACCCATATATTTCGTTACTTACTTTTAAACAAAGACTACAAGTTGCTTTATCCTTATATACATCTTTTTTGTATGCTTCACTATAATGAAACTTTTTTAATGCATCAGAAACAATTTTATTTTTAAAAACCTCAAAATCTCCTACATATAATTTTTTATCATTAATTTGCAAGCAAACAGTTATAAAAGAACCCTCTTTTTTAGGTATAGTTTTGATTTTTTCTTTTAGATCTTCCAGTATTTTGTTTTCTTCTTTCGTCATAACGGAATAAATTTCTTTTAGTATTTCTATCTCTTCTTTATATTTATTTTCCCCAAATTTAATAGCCTCTGGAAAAGCTTTAATAATCTTATTAGAAAAAGTTTTTTCTATGTCTGTTACTTTTGCTGAAGGAGTAACATCCGTACCCCTAGATGAACCACTTCTATATAAATATTTAGATTTATCTGAAGCCTCATACTGTTTTAAATTAATTCCTAAATATTTAAATGAACTATTATTTTTTTCTATTATTATTTCTAATGCATTATTATAATTACCACCCCCTGAAATATCTTCAGTAAATCCTTCTAAAAGGCCTTCACCTTTTTGCTGCATATCTTTTAACTGAATTTCACCTATTTTTCTTACAGCTTCCATATCATCCCTCCTTGCATATAAACTCCTCATTTATATAATAATTAATATGTTTTTACTTAATTGTATTTAAATAAAATTTTTTAAAATTTTATATATTTATTTTATATTCTACATTTTCTTTAAATTTCCTTTTATTTTATACAAATATTCCTATAACAACAGTCTATGCACCGTGCTTTATATTTTGTTGCTTTGGGATAATATCCCTGTATTACTTTTTTATAATCATCAATAGCTTTTTTAGCAGCTTCTCTATCCTTATCTTTAAATTCTAATTCTTTTAATAAATTTCCACTTCTGCAGTATATTAAAAACATTTTATTTACTTTATATTTATATATATCTTCAATTAAAAGCGAGTAAAGTCCCATCTGAATTTTAGAAGTTAAAAAATCTTTTTCTTCATATACTGCATATTTATAATCCAATGGAGCTAAACTTCCATCTTTAAGTTCATAAATTTCATCTACTATCCCCTTAAGTCCAAGATTTTTAGAAATCATATAAACATTAATATATTTTGCAACTCCATTTATCTTTTTTCTTACATAATTAACATTTTGATTACTTTTATCAATATGTATGTTTCTTCCTTTTATAACTTTATATCTTTTATCTTCATTTTGTTTTATTCCTAAACAATTCATAAAATAAGCAAATCTTTGACAATACATAAATTCAATAATTTCAGAAGGAGTAACATATATTTCGTTTTCATTAAATAAATTTTGATATAATGACATCCGCAATCAACTCCTTATCAAATCCTTGTCCTATAAGATCAGTATCTTTTAAAAAGTCTTTATCAGATGGGAAAATATATACTGAATCTGTTGATTTATCTATAATATCTTCCATAATCATTTTAAGCTCATCTTTATCATTTTTATTTAATGTTCCTAAAAATACACTCTTTTGAACTCTATAAAGTCCTTTATTTTTACAAGCCTTTACTGCTTTATTTCTAATTTTGTTATCTGATATATCATAAACAACCCAAATAAGCATATAATTATTTCCTCCTCATTATATATTATTAAACTTCTTGAAGAATCCTATTTGCAATATTATGACAATCAAATTGAATAATATTACTTAATTCGATATTTCTTCCTTTGTATTTAATTTTTTCTGCAAATTTTTCATTAACAGCACTTATAAGAAGAAGTTTACCTTCTTTATTAAGCCAAAGCCCACCTTTCACTTCTTCAAACATATCTTTTTTTACTTGCCTTTTACTAAACAACTTAAACACAATTTCATCCATATAACCTCTATACATTTCAATAATGTCAAAGACTAAAGCTGTTTTATTATAATTATCCGTATGCATTATTCCTATATAAGGATCAAGTCCAGCTATTATACAAGCTTTTTCCACATTTGAATATAAAATCCCATAGCCATAGTTAAGCATGCAATTAAACATATCCTCTGCAGGATTTTTGCTTCTGCCTTTAAAAGCATACTGTTCGGGAATTATATTCCCTAAAGCAGCAAAATAAATTCTTCCAGCCGTACCTTCATAACCTTCTAATGTATTTCTAATCTCTTTAATAGGAATATTATCTAAATTTAAAATACATTGCTGCTGTTCTTTAATTTTACTAATTGCTTCTTCTAAAATTTCTGCTTTTCCTTCAGATCTGTTTGATTTTAATTTCTCTAAATGGTTTATTTGATTTTCCAATTTTTGATTAATCCATTCTTTTACAAATATTGTACCTAAAGATATATCTATAAGTTTAAGTTGATTTCTTCTTATAGTGGCTATACTTCCAAGCTTAGAATGCCATACTCTAGCAAAAGGTTGTCCATTATATTCTAAAAAAACTACATCAATATTATTTTCTACTGCAAGTTTCAATGCATCTGTTGTTATAAGTACAGATGTAGTTATTAAAATCTGCTCTACTTTTTTACATGAATATTCTTGTTTTTCTTCATTTATTTTTACTAAAAATCTTTCGTCTTTTTTGCTAATATAAGCCCCAGATGTATTGACAATTAATTTCATAAAACGCCCTCCTATCGTAAACATTTACATTAAAAATCTATTCTTGTTTTTACTAAATATTACAATATACACATCCCATTTATATTTATCATTATATTATATTCTATAATTTAATTAATAATCCTTCCATAAATTATACAAAATTTTATATTATTCTATTTTTATCCTAAATTCTCCATAATATTTAAAATATCTTTTAACGATTATTAGATTTATATTTTTACAAGTTATAAATAATGCAACTTGACAATTTTAATGTAATTTATAAGTAGCTAAAAATAACGGTTTTAATTAATTAGTATATTTTTAAACACTTTAAATCCCTATAGATTTATTAATTTTTCATTTTTATAAATCTATAGGGATTTATTAATTTTTTATAAAATATAAAACTATATTAATATTATAAAATTATATTAACCCTTAACAGCTCCAGCCGTTATGCCATCAATAAAGTATTTTTGAAAGCACATGAATAATATAAATATAGGGAATATTGCAAAAAACGAGCCAACCATAAGTAAATCATAATTATTACCATATGGTGTTAATAAAGTTTTAAGTCCTATTGGAAGAGTAAACTTTTTTTGATCTCCTAATACCATAAATGGCCATAATAAGTTATTCCAACTATTCATTCCATTTAATATTGCCATAGCAGCAAAAGAAGGTTTCATAACTGGCAATATTAATTTAAAAAATATGCCGTATTCAGTTGCTCCATCAACTCTTCCAGCAGCTATAATTTCCTTTGGGACACTTCTTAAGTATTGTCTAAAGAAAAATATAGTACCTGCATTAGCAATACCTGGAAGAATAATTGCCGAAAAACTATTCATCATACCTAAATCATTAATTAGTGTATATAAAGGAAGTAACAATATTTCAAAAGGTATCATCATTATTAATAATACACAAATAAATAAAAAATTTTTCCCTTTAAAATCATAAGCTGCAAAACCATATGCTACAAAGGCACTTATAAATAATGTTAATGTTACCTGTACTATTGTTATAAACATGCTATTTTTAAACCATATAAAATAATCATGATCTCCTGTAAAAAGAAATTTAAAGTTATCAAAACTCATTATATTTAAATCAAATTTAAGATTTAAACCATAACGTATTAAACTTTCACCTGGTTTAAATGCAGATAAAGTTATTGCATAAAAAGGAATCATAATTAAACAAAATAATCCAATAAAAAATAAGAGGAGTAAAATGCTAAGAACCTTATTTTTTTTCTTTTTATTGCTGGTATTTAACTTAATATTAGTTTTATTAGCAATACTTACTTTATTCAATTTAATCCTCCTCCTTTTTAAACATTCCTGTAAATGTCAATTGAACTAAATTAATTATCATAGCAACACCCAAAAGAACTATTCCAACTGCAGCTGCATATCCTAATTTATTTTTTTCAATACCTTGTCTATATAAGTATCCAACTATTGTAAGTCCTATATTTTTAGGTGAATTATTCCCATTAAACATCATAAGACTTTCTGTAAACATTGCAAGCCCAGCATATATGCTTATGGTCAAAACATAAATTGTTGTTGGCTTTAAAAGAGGCATTGTAATTGTTATAAACTGTTGAAATGGAGAAGCACCATCAATAGAAGCTGCTTCATAATATTCATTATCTATACTCTTTAATCCTGATAAAAAATATAACATATTTACACCTGTCCATCTCCAGCAGGCAAGTGCCAATAAAGCAATATAGCTCCACGTAGCATCTTTTAAATATTTATAAGGTCCCATACCAAATATAGAAAATACACTATTTAACAAAGATCCTTCCATTTCTCCAAAAATTAAACGAAAAATTGTACCTGCTACTGCAACTGAAGTAAGTGCAGGAAGAAAAAATGCTGATTTAAAAAATTCTCTTCCTATCATTATTTTGCTATTAATAAGAACAGCAAAAAGCATAGGAAAAGGTATTAAAAGAATTAAAGTTCCAAGCATATATTTAACACTATTTAAAACAGCCTGCATGAATACTTTATCTGTTAGAAGTTTTTTAAAATTAGCAAGTCCTACCCATTTTGGTGCTTGTCCGAGCATTCTTTCTTGGAAACTCATAATAACAGAATTACTAAGAGGATAAAACCAAAATATAATAAATACTATTATAAATGGTGAAACGAATACATAAGGTGCAACCTTTTGAGAATAGAAAAATTTTTTAAACATTCCTAATAATGCCTCCTTTTTGATAAAGGAACTGCCATATACCATATTTTTATACAAAATATCGTATATGGCCATTTCTTATCATATTTTTTAATAATTTTTATAGATGTTAAGCTACTTTAATTCTTGCTCAATTGCTTCTTGTGCTTCATCTAAAGCTTCTTTAACATCTTTATCATCTTCAAATATTGAATTTAAAGTTGTTGTGCAAAGAACATTATTTATAGTTGGTGAAGCTGAAACGGATTTATGTTCTCTAATTTCATCCTTAATTTCGTTTAACGTATCAAAAGGATTTGTTTTAAAATATTGAACAAATTCATTATTAGGATTATGTGTAACTTCTTTCATTGTCCAAACTTTTGTGTTAACTGGATCAAAACCTAATGTATTCCAAATTTCTATATTTGCAGTTTCTGAAATTTTAGCAAATGTTAAAAAATCTTTTGCTAGTTTGATATCCTTTGCAGTTTTAGTAACAACAGTACCAGTACCTCCTAATCCAAGTGAACGTGGTTGTCCTTCTTTAAATACTGGAAGAGGAGCTATTGCAAATTTGCCCTTAAGATCCTTCATTTCATTTGTAAACCTTGACATATACCATAATGGCATAAATGCACTTGCAAAATTACCTTTATTAAATTCACCTTTACCTTCTTCAGTATCAGGTTGTCCGCCTGGAATTGTATGTATTACATTATTTTTTTGTAAATCTTTTAACATTTCAAGACCTTTAATCATTTCAGGTGAATTAATTTTTGGTTTTCCATTTTCATCTACAAAATCAGTACCCTGCTGTGCTGCAAGAAGTGATGCCTGCCATATAGCAGAAGTATCAGCTGTTCCCATATATTTACCAGTTTTTTCGTAAACCTTTATACCAGCAGCTTTATAATCATCCCATGTTTTTATTGTTTTATAATCAACTCCAGCTTTTTCAAGTATTTCTGTATTGTAAAAAGCTACAGTTGCTCCTACATGCGTTGGAAATCCATATATCTTATCTCCTTTGCTGTATATAGAAAGACGTGATAGAACTATTGAATCTTTATATGGCTCTACAACATCATTTAACTCTACTAATGGAACATTATCACCTTCTAAAAAGTTAGGAAATCTCCCAACTTCAATATCAGAAATATCTGGAGCACCTTTGCCTGTTTGCACTGCCATTAATAATTTATTATGCATATCATCATATGGCATAACAGTAACATTTAATTTAATCTGCCTATCTGGGTTGTTTTTGTTCCAAAGTTCTAACATTTTTTCGAAATGTTTTCCATGTAAGTCAACAAATGTCCAATAACTAAGTTCTGTTGCATTAGATCCAGCTGTTCCTGCTCCTAATTGTGATTGTTTTGTTTCAGATGATTCACTTTGTTTGCTGTCCGACTTTTTCCCACATCCAGTTATAAGCATTAATGATGCCGCAGTAACGGCTACTAGAGTTTTGGTAAATTTTTTCATATAATATTTCCCCCTTTTATTTATTTACCTAATCTTATAACATTCCAAGAAAGTTTTGAAAAATCTGCTGTTAGCATGCCATCTGTAATTTTAGCATTTCCATTATTATTTGGTTTAACATTATATGGATTTAATTCTGTATTTACAGCATATACATCATCATTTTCAAGCACAATATGTTCAATCACTTTATAATTTTCAAAATTTCTTATATCACATTCAAAACTTAAAGAATCGTTTATATCTTTATTTAATGCAAAAATTGTTAATTCATCTTTTTCTTCGTTAAATACTGCAGCTGCATCTAATATTGGTACATCTGTATAATCTTTGCTATCATACTTTGGAGATGAAATAATAGGATTTAATGCATAACCTCTTCCATAAGCTGAAACATGAGCAAAAGGATAAAATATTGTTTGTCTCCAAGCTCCTCCTCCATTTGATGTCATTATAGGTGCTATAACGTTTACTAATTGAGCTAAACAAGCCATCTTAACTCTATCAGCATGTTTTAAAAAAGTTATAAGCATTCCTCCAACTAAAAGTGCATCTTCAAAATTATAAACGTCTTCAAGTTGTGCAGGTGCTATTGACCATCTTTCAATCTTTTTGTCAGCTTCATTGGAATGAAACCAAACATTCCATTCATCAAATGAAAGATTTATTGTCTTTTTTGATCTCTTTTTAGCTTTTACATAGTCAGCTGTTGCAATTACTGATTTTATAAATTCGTCTAAATCCATAGTTTTTGCTAAAAAATTAGCTGTATCTTTTTCATGATTCCCATAATATTGATGAAGGGATATATAATCTACATATTCATATGTATGTTCAAGCACTGTTGCTTCCCAATCACCAAAAGTAGGCATATTAATATTTGAGCTCCCACAAGCTACAAGCTCTATTGTTGGATCAACCCACTTCATTACTTTAGCTGTCTCACAAGCAATACGTCCGTATTCTTCTGCTGTCTTATGACATATTTGCCAAGGTCCATCCATTTCATTTCCTAAACACCAAACTTTTATATTATGTGGATTTTCATACCCATGAGATCTTCTTAAATCACTCCAGTAAGTACCTTTTGGATGATTACAGTATTCAACAAGATTTCTAGCTGCATCTGCTCCTCTAGTTCCAAGATTTACTGCCATCATAATATCAGTGTTTACTTTTTTAGCCCAATCGGCAAATTCATTAGTACCAATTTGATTAGTTTCAATAGTTCCCCATGCAAGTTCAGTTCTTCTTGGTCTTTTTTCTTTTGGTCCTACGCCATCTTCCCAATTATACCCAGAAACAAAATTTCCACCAGGATATCTTACTATAGGAACATTTAATTCTTTTACAAGATTAATTACATCTTTTCTAAAACCATCTTCATCAGCCTCTGGATGATCTGGTTCATATATACCTCCATATACTGCTCGTCCTAAATGTTCTATGAAAGAACCATAAAGACGCTTGTCCACCATGCCTATTTTATAATCTTTGTCTAATATCATTTTAGCTTTTTTTGCATTTAACATAATGTCTGCCTCCTTAAAGTTAATGAGTAATTAGTATTTAAAAATTAATTGTTTAAAAAATCACTCCCTCATAGTTAAATTTATAATAAAATTTTTAAAATAATATTGTTTTACATTGCTTTAAAACAAATAAAAAATATTATTAAATTTTTTAAAATTTTGTATATTTTTTATTTTAGAATCTTATATTTAATGAGCATTATTTTATATTTTATGTTATATAATATGTATTATTTTTTAAAATAATGTAATTTTACATTGTTTAGTTTATATTTATATAAATCATTTTACTCATTTGTATGTTTATATTATTTCATCTTTGGTTATTATTGTCAATATATTTAGCTAAAATATTTTATATTTTTTTAAAATTATTTAAATACTTGTATATTTTATTTTTTTATATTATATAGTATAATAATTACATCTATATCTATAGATGTAATTATTTAATTTAAACTATTTTTTGATATAATACTTATAATAAAAAATATTTTAAATATAATTATTTTAAATTTATATAAAATAGTACAAAGGAGACAGACTATGATTCATATTACTGATTTAAAGAAAAGTTTGCCATTATTTAAAGCTTTAAGTTCTGATATTAGAATTGAAATTATTGAATTGCTTTCACAATATAAGCAGCTTAACATGAATGATATATCAGAAAAACTTAATTTAACTAATGGTGCTGTAACTATGCACATAAAAAAATTAGAAGAGTGTGGATTAATCAAAATTAATACTCTTACCGCAAAACACGGAATTCAAAAGATCTGCTGTTTACATGAGGATAAGTTTATTATAGATATAGGAAAACAAGATGTTCCAAATTCCTATGAATGTGAAATAGGAGTTGGACATTATTCAGATTATGAAATATATCCAACTTGTGGAATAGCGACAAAAGATAAATTAATTGGTGAAGTAGATAATCCAAGCTATTTTGCAGATCCTGAAAGAATAAATAGCGATATTTTATGGTTTACTAAAGGTTATGTGGAATATAGAATACCTAATTATCTTAAACCTGGACAAGAATTTTCTGAAATCCAAATTTCTATGGAAATAAGTTCAGAGGCTCCAGGAAATTGTTCTATATGGCCTTCTGATATTAATTTTATTTTAAATAATATTAATTTAGGAAGCTGGACAAGTCCTGGTGATTATGCTGATACAAAAGGATTGCTTACTCCTTCTTGGTGGTTTCCAGCTTGGAATCAATATGGTCTTTTAAAATTACTTACAATTAATAAATTTGGTACTTTTATTGATGGAATACAAATTTCTGACGTTACTTTAGAAGATTTAAATTTAAACTATAAAAGCGATTTGTTTTTTAAACTATCTGTTCCTGAAAATGCAAATCATGTTGGTGGTCTTACTATATATGGTAAAAATTTTGGAAATTATAATCAAGGAATAAACGTTAGAGTTATATATGAGCAGCCTGCACCTAACGACTAATTTATAGAACATTTGATTAATATAAAAAATTATAATATAAACTCTATATCCTCTCTTCTTAATTTATTATTTTGTCAAAATAAATTAAAAATAATCCAGTAGAAGCTATTATACTATGCTCTCTACTGGATTTATTTTATAAAATTTAATTATAATATATATCTGCAATTACTTGTGCTGCTTCTTCAATTTTCCCAATATCTTCTAGCAATTGTAAAATCCCATAACGTTTTCTTATATCTTTAGCTGCAATAAAACTTTTCTTAAACATTTCTTTATCAAATCCTAATTCTGAAGGATTATAAACTGCTCCTGTATCTTTCATAATATTTCTTATTGTATCTGCACTTGGCAAAAATAAATCACAAATTTCTTTAATTTTATCCCAATTATCAACTATTTTTTTAAAATTTTTCTCTCTTTGTTTTTCATCAAAACATATACATTCTTCTTTAAATTCAATAATACTTGGTGCTATTTTACCATAAACATCATTAATTCTTTGAATCCACTTATCTTTAGTAAAATATTTATACTCTCCTGAAGAATATATATTTTTTATATCAAGTGCACTTAAATATTTATAGGCTTGAGTAATAATACCAACCCCTATGCCAACATTATTTCCATGAAGATATTCAGAATTTTTACCTTCGTTCATAAAAATAGTTTCCCAGCAATGAGAAAGATGATGTTCCTCTCCTGAAGCAGGTCTTGATGTGCCACACATTCCAATAGCTAATCCAGAGAGAATTAATGCTTCAGTTATGCTTTTAATAGAATTATTATCTCTTTTTTGTATTCCATTTGAATATTCTATACATTTTTTTAAAGCTTTTATTGTTATTTCCGATATTAAATTACAAAAATATTCATCATTTAGAATTTTAGAAAGCTGCCAATCAGCTAAAGCTGTGTATTTTCCTAAAATATCACCTAATCCTGCTAATAGCATTTTCATAGGTGCCTCTTTTAAAATATCTATATCAGCTATAATTGCATTAGGATATACTGCATTTAAAGTTGTTTTAACTCCATTTACTACTAAAGGAGAAACTACAGAAGCATACCCATCCATTGATGGTGCAGTACATACAATTATATATGGAATTTTTAATTTGTAACTTAAAAATCTGCATAAATCGTTTATGGTTCCAGAGCCCACAGCTAAAATAAGTTCAGCATCGTAAGGAATTTCAATAAGCATTTTACCTAATGCTTTTTCATCAGCTATAAGATGTTCATCTTGAAAAATTAACTTAGTTATATCAAATTTTTTATTTAATTTTTCTTCTACAATATTCCCTGCTGCTTTATATGTATTTTTATCTTCTACAATAAAAATTTTTTTAATATTTAGTTCATCTACTATATTAGTAAGTTCATTTATTGCTCCATTCCCAATTTTTATATTTTTAATTTCTACACTGTGTCTGTGCCCGCAAGAACAATCGAAACATATTCCCGCCATATCCTCTACTTCCATAGATAATAAATCCATAATAACCCACCTCATTAAATAATTTTAATATCTAATTTACTTTATTTGTTTATACTTTAATATTATTTTAACATTTTTTCCATCAAATTCAATGATATAATCTTAAAAAATAAAGGGCTGCATATTTTGCATACCCTTTTATTTTTATTAAATATCTATTGTGGTTTCTCCAATGATATTATATATTTTATCTTTTACTTTTAAATTTATATATTCATTTGATTTCACATTTATGGTAGTTTTATCCTTTTGCATATAGACTTCTATAAGTGCATTTTTGTATAAAAATTTAAACTTAAGATTTTCCCAATTTATAGGAAGTTTTGGATTTAGATAAATGTAATCTTCTTTTATTCTAACTCCTGCAAATCCATAAATTATTGCCATCCAAGTACCACCCATATTAGCTGTATGTATACCATCTTTAGTGTTCCCATGGGTATTATCTAAATCAAGTCTTGCTGTTTCTATAAAGTAATCATATGCTTTTTCCATATACCCTAATTTAGCAGCCATAATGCTATATATAGCACATGATAAAGAAGAATCATGAGTTGTTATTTTTTCATAATAATCATAAGAATTTTTTATAATTTCAAAATCTGCCTCATCTTCTACTAAAAAGTGTGCAAGAACTGTATCTGCCTGCTTTAATACTTGATATCTATAAATAGTTAAAGGGTGATAATTAAGAAGCAGTGGATACTTATCTTTAGGTGTATTATCAAAATCCCAAACAGCTTTTGATAAAAATGTATCATCTTGAGCTGCAATATTATATTCTTCATTATATGGCAGATACATAGCATTACAAGCTTTGTTAAATATTTCTATTTCTTCTTCTTTTAAATTTATTTTAGAAGCTAATTTATTTAAAGTTTCTTCATGATCATTTTTTAATAAATTATATAATTTTACTGCCCATTTTAAATTATATTTAGCTATTACATTTGTATAATAATTATTATTTACAATAGCTGTATATTCATCAGGTCCTGTTACTGCATCTATTTTAAATAAACCTTTATCAAAATGCCCTATTTCAATCCATATTCTTGCTGTTTCAAATATAACTTCAGCTCCAAATTCTTTTATAAAATCAATATCAGAAGTTACTAAATAATATTGAATATAAGAATATGCAATATCTCCATTTATATGGTATTGAGCTGTTCCAGCTGGAAAATAAGCTGAACATTCTTCACCTGTTATAGTTCTCCATGCATAAGCAGCTCCTTTTTTGTGCCCTAATTCCTTTGCTCTTTTTCTTGCAGAGTCTAAAATTGTATATCTATATCTTAAAAGCTGCTTAGAAAGTTTAGGATTACATAAAGTGAAAAATGGAATAATATAAATTTCACTATCCCAAAAATAATGACCTTCATAGCCCTCTCCGCTTAATCCTTTTGCACATATATTGCTTATGGAATCCTTACCAACAGATTGAAGAAGCTGATATAAATTATATCTAATTCCCTGCTGAAGTTTTTCATCTCCATTAATCTCAATATCTGCAATATTCCAAAATTCATCAAGATAATTTTTTTGCTCTTTTAAAATAACTTCAAATGATTTTTCCCCTACATTTTCTATTATATCTCTGCCACAGCTTAAAACATCTTTATATCTTCTTGAATCAGTATAAACATTATATTTAGTAAATTCTATTTTTTGATTTCCTTTTGATACTATATATATAGCTTTTAAATCTTTTGCTCCTTTTTCTATTTTAAATTTATAATCTGTATTAAATTTATGTATGCAGGTAACTGCTGTAGAAAGTTTTGAATTTTGAGTTTGGGCTTCTATCTGCATAATTTCATTATTCATATCTATATTGATAGATTTTACACTTAATATATTGGCATGTCCTCCTGATATGCGAGGATCTTTGTCATCTGTATAATTTGAAACATCTCCATTAATTCTGGATTCAACTGTTATTTCATCATCAAAATTAATTTTTTCTATTTCATATTTTATTGCAAACAATTCCAATTGAGTTAAAGAAGCAACTCTTGTTATATTTAATTTAATTTCCTTCCCATTTATAGATACCCAGTGTATTTCTCTTTTATAATATCCTTCTTTCATGTTTAAATAACGCTTAAACTCTTTAATAGTACCCTCAAATAATGAAAATCTTTCTCCACCTATTAATATATCAATATCTTGAGCATCTATAACATTAACTATCTTTTGAGTGGTTTCTGGAAAAGCATATGCCTTTTCTCCATAACATATAGGTGCATTTTCATAAAAAGCATTTATATAACTTCCTCTAATTGTTGAAAAGTCTTTCCTGTATTTTTCTTCAAAATTCCCTCTAATTCCAATGTATCCATTAGCTGTATTAAAAATACTTTCATTTTTTAATAAATCTTCAGCTTTTAAGCTATTATCTGATATTATCCAATTACTATTCATACACTCTACTCTCTTTCTGTTTTTATTAAATTATTTTATTATCAAAATAATTCCCAAAGGAAATTTATTTAATTTATTTTTAGTATATAATTAAAAATATATAATCTTTATAAAATTTTAATATGTTTTATACTTTTTTAAGATAATTTTTATAATTAGTTTCCCAATAATAAGTTATAATATTATTATTTCAAAACTAAAACATCCCATAAAAAATCTTGTAAAATAATTAAAATATCTTTTCTAAATAAATAAACTATGCTATACTTTAATAGCAGATATACTTGTTAATATATTAACACTTGGTGAGCAGAAAAGGATTAAGCCTTACTGCAAACCACATAAATATTAAAAGCATCGCTCTGAAACATGAGGGGAATCCCAAACGAGAAGGCGAGAGAATAATAAAGATATCATAGTTTTTCTATGATTTATGTTTATTGTCCTTGTACCCGTTTGGGTTCAAGGATTTTTTATTATAAATTCTCTCATTTATGAAAGGAGTTAAAAATGGATACAAGAATTGCTTTAATTGGTATTATTGTTGAAGATTCAGATTCTGTTGAAAAAATTAATAAAATATTACACGAATATAGAGAGTATATTGTGGGAAGGATGGGTATACCTTATAAAAAACGTGATGTATCGATAATAAGTATTGTTATTGATGCTCCAAACAATGTAATAAGTGCCCTTTCTGGAAAGCTTGGGATGCTTCCTCATGTAAATATTAAAACTGTATATTCTAAACTACCCTCTTCTTTAGATAAATAACGGAGGTAATTTATGGGAAATTTAAAAGAGTTAATAGATAAACTTGAAAATAAAAGAATTTTAAGCCTTGAAGAATTCATAGAGCTTTTAAGCAATTTTACAGAAGAAACATCAAATTATCTTTTTGAAAAAGCAAGAAATACTTCTAAAAAATATTTTGGAAATAAAATATACACCAGAGGGCTTATTGAATTTACTAATTATTGTAAAAATGATTGTTTTTACTGTGGTATAAGAAGAAGCAATGTAGATGTTGAACGCTATCGTTTAAGCAAGGAAGACATTTTAAACTGTTGTGAAAATGGATATGAACTAGGTTTTAGAACCTTCGTACTCCAAGGAGGTGAAGATTTACATTATAGTGATGACTATATAGTGGAAATTGTATCTGAAATTAAAAAAAGATTTCCAGATACAGCTATTACTTTGTCAATTGGTGAAAAAAGTTATGAATCTTATGAAAAATACTATAAAGCAGGTGCTGATAGATATCTTCTTCGCCATGAAACAGCAAACTTTAAACATTATAGTATGCTGCACCCTGAAAATCAAACAGCTAAAGCTCGTCAACAATGTTTAAGAGATTTAAAAAAAATAGGCTATCAAGTAGGTGCAGGTTTTATGGTAGGTTCTCCCTATCAAACTATAGAAAACATTGCAGAAGATTTAATTTTTATAAATGATTTGCAACCTCAAATGGTTGGAATAGGACCTTTTATTCCACACCATGCTACTCCCTTTTCTGATTTCCCTCAAGGGAGTTTAGATATGACATTATTTTTAATTGGAATATTAAGGCTTATGATACCAAATTTACTTATTCCCGCTACTACAGCATTAGGAACTATTGACCCAAATGGACGAGAAAAAGGTATTTTGGCTGGTGCAAATGTAGTAATGCCAAATTTATCTCCGGTTAAAGTCAGAAAACAATATTTATTATATGACAATAAAATCTGTACAGGAGAAGAAGCGGCAGAATGTAGATTTTGTCTTGCTAATAGAATGAAAAAAATTGGATATGAACTAGCTGTAGATAGAGGAGATTTTGTTCCATTAGAAAAATAATAATTTAAAAAGGAGTCTTAAATATGTATAATTGTAAATCAAAAATTGCAACTGAATTTATTGATGATGAAGAAATTAAGGAAACACTTGCCTATGCACAGGCAAACAAAAGAAACAGAGAACTTATAGACAGCCTTATAAAACGTGCAGAAGACTGCAAAGGCTTAAATCATCGTGAAGCTGCAGTTCTTTTAGAATGTGACTTAGAAGATGAAAATGAGAAAATGTATAAACTTGCAAAGAAAATAAAGCAAAAATTATACGGAAATCGTATTGTAATGTTTGCCCCTTTATATCTTTCAAATTACTGTGTAAATGGATGTGTTTACTGTCCTTATCATTATAAAAACAAAAATATTGCAAGAAAAAAATTATCTCAAGAAGATATTGTAAAAGAAGTTATAGCTCTTCAAGATATGGGACATAAGCGTTTGGCGTTAGAAGCAGGAGAAGATCCTGTAAACAATCCAATAGAATATATTTTAGAAAGTATAGAAACTATTTATAGTATTAAACATAAAAACGGAGCTATACGTCGTGTTAATGTAAATATTGCTGCTACAACAGTAGAAAATTATCGTAAACTTAAAGAAGCTGGTATAGGTACTTATATACTTTTCCAAGAAACATATAATAAAAAAATATATGAAGAACTTCATCCAACAGGACCAAAGCATAATTATGCTTATCATACTGAAGCAATGGATAGAGCTATGGAAGCTGGAATTGATGATGTAGGACTTGGAGTATTATTTGGTCTTAATATGTATCGTTATGATTTTGTAGGACTTCTTATGCACGCAGAGCATTTAGAAGCTGTTTACGGGGTTGGTCCTCATACAATAAGCGTACCTCGTATCTGTCCAGCTGAAGATATAGATCCTAATAATTTTTCAAATGCAATTCCTGATGATATATTTGCTAAAATAGTCGCTGTACTTAGAATTGCAGTACCTTATACAGGAATGATTATATCTACTCGTGAATCTCAAAAAACCCGTGAACGTGTTTTAGATTTAGGAATATCACAAATAAGTGGTGCTTCAAGAACAAGTGTTGGAGGATATGCAGAAAAAGAAGATAAAACTCATACTTCAGCACAATTTGAAATAAGTGATGACAGAACATTAGATGAAGTTGTTAACTGGCTTATGAGACTAGGCTATATCCCAAGTTTTTGTACAGCATGCTATCGTGAAGGAAGAACCGGTGATCGTTTTATGAAACTTGTAAAATCCGGACAGATTGCAAACTGCTGCCATCCAAATGCTTTAATGACACTTAAAGAATATCTTGAAGATTATGCTTCTGAAGATACAAGAAAAATAGGTGAAGATTTAATTAAAGAGCAAGTTGAACTTATACCTAATGAAAAAGTTAGAAAAATAGCTAAAGAACATTTAAATGATATAAATAGTGGAAAACGTGATTTTAGATTTTAATTTTTAAATTTAGGGAAGGAGAAAAAAATGAGCTTACAAAGTACACCTCGATCAAACAGACTTCATATTGGTATATTTGGAAAAAGAAACAGTGGAAAGTCTTCTCTTATAAATGCACTTACCAATCAAAAAATAGCTTTAGTTTCAGATGTTGCTGGTACAACTACAGATCCAGTTTATAAATCTATGGAAATTCATGGTATTGGTCCTTGTGTTTTTATTGATACAGCTGGTTTTGATGATGTTGGTGAGCTTGGATTAATGAGAGTTTCTCAGACTAAAAAAGCTATGGAAAAAACTGATATTGCTATAGTTGTTTTTACTGATAGCCAAATTGAAGAAGAATTAAAATGGATATCTGATTTTAAAGAAAAAAACACTCCTGTAATTGCTGTAATAAATAAATCTGATATATTGGATAATACAAAAGAACTTTGTAAAATTATTAATGAAAAATCAGGTCTTAATCCAATTATAGTAAGTGCAAAAGATAAAACTGGTATAAAAAAAATTCAGGAAGAACTTATAAGACTTCTTCCTGAAGATTTTGAAGCAAAAAGTATAACTGGAAATTTAGTTAAAGAAGGCGATTTGGTTTTACTTGTTATGCCTCAGGATATACAAGCTCCAAAGGGAAGACTTATTCTTCCTCAAGTACAGACAATAAGAGAACTTTTAGATAAAAAGTGTGTTGTTTTAAGTTCAACTACAGATAAATTAGACGAAGCATTATCTTGTATTTCAAAACCTCCAGAACTTATTATTACTGATTCTCAAGTTTTTAAGACTGTTTATGAAAAAAAGCCTAAAGAAAGTAAGTTAACTTCTTTTTCAGTCTTATTTGCAAATTATAAAGGTGATATAGATTATTTTGTAAAAAGTGCTTATGCTATTGAAAATCTTACAGAAAACTCTAAAGTATTAATTGCAGAAGCTTGTACTCACGCACCTTTAGAAGAAGATATAGGACGTGAAAAAATTCCAAAAATGCTTAAAAAAAGAGTTGGCGAAAAACTTACATGCAATGTAGTTTCAGGTGCAGACTTCCCTTCTGATCTTTCAGAATATGACTTAATTATTCATTGCGGAGCCTGCATGTTTAATAGAAAATATGTTATTTCAAGATTAGATGCCGCTAAAGAGCAAGGAATTCCTATGACTAATTATGGTGTTGCAATAGCTTATTTATCTGGTATATTAGATAAAATAGATTTTTAGTTTGTATAAAATATAAACTAATAAAATATAATTATTATTTTATTATATGCTATTGAATGCAAATTAACTGCAATAAAATGTAATTATTATTTCATTAGATAAATGCATTAAATAAACTTTATATCTATATAAATATTAATAGTATAAAATAAACTAAAGCGATTTTTATAAATTTGCTTTAGTTTATTAATTTATATGATATTATTAATATAGATAGTTTTTTAAAAGAAGGTAATGAAATGAAATTAATAAGAAAAGATATATTAAGTCTTGCACTTCCAATTTTAACTGAACAGATTTTTGTTATATCTATGGGTATGGTTAATACCATGATGGCTGGACATATAGGTAAAGAAGCTGTATCTGCAATAGGTATGGTAGATTCAATAAATAATATTTTTATTGCTTTTTTCTCTGCTTTAGCTGTAGGAGGAACAGTCGTAGTTGCTCAATATGTTGGACGTGGAAATATAAAAAAAGCAAATGCAGCTTTAAAACAGGCTTTATATGCTGGTTTTTTGCTTTCTTTTGTAATTACTATTATTACATGGATTTTACGTGAACCTTTAATAAGTATATTATATGGTCAAGCTGATCCTTTAGTTATAAATAATGCTTATATATATTTAGGAATAACCCTACTTACTTATCCTTTGATTTCAATAGATTTAATTTCTAACGGTATTCTTAGAGGTGCAGGAGATACTAAAACTCCTATGAAAATTACTATATTTATGAATTTTATTAATGTAATATTAAGTTATTTCTTTATTTATGGAATAGATGTTAAAAATTCACATTTTCATATTTATATACCTGGAATGGGCATAAAAGGTGCTGCTCTTGGTATTGCTGCAGCTAGAACTACAGGAGCAATTATAATAATAATTGTGCTTTTAAGAGGTTCTCGAATTATAAAGTTAAATAAGATTTTTAAATTTAAATTTGATAGAGAATATCTAAGTTCAATATTTGGAATTGGAATACCTGCAAGTGTTGAATCTTTACTTTTTAATGCAGGAAAATTAATTACTCAAATTTACATAGTAAGCATGGGTACAATATCCATAGCATCAAATTCTATAAGCGGCTCCATAGCAGGAATGATTAATATCCCTGGTAATGCTTTATCTATTGCTGCAACAGCAATAGTTGGACAACATATGGGAAGAAAAAAAGAAAAAGAAGCTGAAAATTCACTTAGGTATATTTTATTTTTTTCAGCTGTTTGCTTAACAACATTAGGACTTATTTCTATTCCTTTAGCTAAAGTTCTTGCTTCATTATATACCGATAATGCTGATATAATTAATTTATCTGCTAAAATTATAAGAGTAAATGGAATATTTATTATATTTTGGCCTTTCTCTTTTGTCCTTCCAGCTGGTCTTAAAGGTGCTGGAGATGCAAAATATACAATGGTTACAGCAATTATAGGAATGTGGATTTTTAGAATAACTCTTGGATATTTATTAGGTATTAATCTACATTTAGGTCTTTTAGGAGTTTGGCTTGGAATGTTTATAGATTGGATTGTAAGAGGTGCTTTATATTACATAAGGTTAAATAATGGAAAATGGAAAAATCATTCTGTAATTAAATCAGAATCTTAAAAAGCAAACCGCAAATTAAATGCTCTTATCAAACTTATAAAGTTTTAATCAAAGCATTTAATTTGCGGCTATTATTTTATAAAATATTCTAAAATTTGCTTAAGTTATTATAATAGTTTATTTTAGCAAAAAGAAAGTTACTTCTATAATTTCTTCCACTTTAGCCTTAATATTATAAATATTTTGTTTTAACTTAACACTACTTTTTGGTTAATAATTTTAAATTTGATATATTAAATCTTAAATCTTGAAATTTCATTTTTTAATTTATTTGCACTTTCTTCTGCTTTAGCAGCCTGTTTAAGAATTTTGTTATATTTATCATTAACATCAGATACTTTATTTGCTATATCAGCAGTGCCTCCTGCACCTTCAGTTGCAGCTTGTGCAACTCCATCTATAATCTTTAATACATCACCAAGAGATGCTAATAATTCTTCTGAAGTTGAACTAAAATCTGTTACAAGGTTATCTACAAATTTTGCATCTTCACTATATTTTTCTGCCACTTCAATCATAGTCTTGTAATCCTTGTCCACATCTTTTGACATAAAATCTAAAAGATTATTTGAATTTTCTACAAGATTTTTTACTGCATTTATTACTTTGCTTGTTATATTTTGTATTTCACTAACTGTATCTTTTGACTGCTCTGCAAGCCCTCTTACTTCTTCAGCAACTACTGAAAATCCTCTTCCTGATTCCCCTGCTCTTGCAGCTTCTATTGCTGCATTTAATGCTAAAAGATTTGTTTCTTCTGTTATTTGCATAATAGTACTAGATAATATATTAATTTGTTCTACTACTTTTGATTCCTCTATAGCCTTTTCAAGTTTATCCTTTGTATTTACAAATATATTATTTGCTCTTTCTTTAGCACTTATAACTGTTCCTTTTATTTCATTTGCTCTTTTATCTATCTCTCCTGCCTGCATTGCTCCTTCTTGAGATTTTTGTGCTATTAAGCGTACTGCTTTTTCTATTTCCTGTGAAGTTGCAGACATTTCTTCTGCTGAAGCTGCTGTTTCTTCCATGCTTGCAGAAAGCTCTTGTACAGTTGCAGATACACCTTCTATATTATTATTTAATTTTGTCATATAACTATTTAAAACATTAACTACATCTTCAAGTGTGCCAGTCTCATTCATAATTTTTTTAATTAATCCTATTAAAAAATTCTGCATTTTATTTATATTATTTGCTAATTTACCTATTTCATCATTACTTTTTATTTCATATTTATTAGTTAAATCTCCATTACTTATAGCGTCAAAATGTTTGTTTAAGTTTGATATAATGGAAATTAAAGTAAATCTACCTATCAAAAAAGAAATAAAACCAACAAATACACCTGCTAGTAAGCATGTTAAAGTAAAATACAATGAATATGAAGGCTTTTTATAATAGGTAAAAAAGCTTACTAAAAAAGGAAATATAGCCCCCATTATAATACCTGACAATAGGGAAAAATACATATATCTTTTAATAATACTTTTCCTAAAAGACATCATTAACTGCCCCCTTTTTATTTTTGAAATTTTCATTTTATAATATGCCTATAAATGTAACTAAGTGAAATTTTTACTTATAAAATTATTATAACCATACAAATATTCAAAATCAATCTTAAAATAAATAGTGTACTTCAAAATAAATTAATATAGCCGCAAATCTTAGTCTTTTCGTTTATTTAATATTTATATATTTTAACGAAAGCACTTAATTTGCGGCTATTTTTAAGCTTAGAAGTTTTATGAGCTTAATTGTAAAACTTTATAAAACTATCTTTCTTTATTTTCTACTTCTTTAACAATTCTTTCTATAAAGGCTTCTAAAGCTACTGCACCTTCATCATCATTTTTGCGGCTTCTTACTGATACAGTATTTTCTGAAGCTTCTTTTTCACCTACTATAAGCATATATGGTATTCTCTGCATACGAGCTTCTCTTATTTTATATCCTATTTTTTCTGCTCTATAATCAGGCTCTACTCTTATACCTTTAGATTTAAGTTCTTTAACTACTTTATCTACATAGTCATGATACTTTTCAGATATTGGAAGAACTTTAACCTGAACTGGAGCAAGCCAAGTTGGGAAAGCTCCTGCATATTTTTCAATAAGCATTGCTAAAGTTCTTTCATAGCATCCTATAGAAGTTCTATGAATTACATAAGGATATTTCTTTTCTCCATCTTTATCAACATAAGTCATTTCAAATCTATGTGCTAAAGAGAAATCAATTTGAACAGTTATTATTGTATCTTCTTTCCCATGAACATTTTTAAATTGAATATCAAGTTTTGGTCCATAAAAAGCTGCTTCGCCTTCTGCTTCTTTATATTCTAATCCTAAATGTTCAAGTATATTCTTCATTATACTTTGAGTATTTTCCCAATCTTCATCTGATCCTATATATTTTTCTTTATTTTTAGGATCCCATTTTGAAAATCTATATGATACATCTTCTCTAATGCCTAAAGTATCAAGCATATAATTTATTAAGTCTACTACACCTTTAAATTCTTCTTCAAGCTGGTCTGGTCTAACAATTAAATGACCTTCTGAAATAGTAAACTGCCTAACTCTTATAAGTCCATGCATTTCTCCTGAAGCTTCATTTCTAAAAAGAGTAGAAGTTTCACCATATCTAAGAGGTAGATCTCTATAACTTCTTTGTTTAGCTTTGTATATTTGAAATTGGAATGGGCATGTCATTGGTCTAAGTGCCATAACTTCTTCATCTTTTTCTTCATCGCCTAGTACAAACATTCCTTCTTTATAATGATCCCAGTGACCTGAAATTTTATAAAGATCACTTTTAGCCATAAGAGGAGTTTTAGTTAAAAGATATCCTCTTCTTTCTTCTTCATCTTCAACAAATCTTTGAAGTATTTGAATAACCTTTGCTCCTTTTGGCATAAGAAGCGGAAGTCCTTGACCTACTTCTTCAACAGTAGTAAAAAGCTCTAATTCTCTTCCAAGTTTATTATGATCTCTTTTTTTAGCATCCTCTAATTTTTTTAAATATTCTTCAAGCTCATTTTTCTTTGTAAAAGAAGTCCCATAAATACGGCTGAGCATTTTATTCTTTTCGTTTCCTCTCCAATATGCTCCTGCAACTTGAGTTAATTTAAATGCTTTTATATATTTAGTATTCATTAAATGAGGTCCTGCACAAAGATCAATAAATTCTCCCATTTTATAAAAAGATATTATAGAATCTTCTGGAAGATCATTTATAAGTTCAACTTTATAGTTTTCACCTTTTTCGCTCATAAGCTTAAGTGCTTCTTCCCTTGAAAGTTCAAATCTTTCTATTGGAAGTTCTTCTTTTACTATTTTTTTCATTTCTGCCTCTATTTTTTCTAAATCTTCAAAAGAGAAAGATCCTTCTTTATCAAAATCATAATAAAATCCTTCTTCTATAGCAGGACCTATGGCAAGTTTAGCTTCAGGGAAAAGTCTTTTAACAGCCTGAGCTAATATATGAGAAGTTGTATGTCTAAAAGCTTTTTTACCTTCTTCATCATTAAAAGTTAAAATATTTAATTCGCAATCATCATATAATTTAAATCTTAAATCTACTGTTTTTCCATTTACGCTCCCTGCACAAGCTACTCTTGCTAATCCTTCACTTAAATCTTTTGCAACTTCTAAAACTGATATTCCTTTTTCATACTCTTTTTCTGAGCCATCTTTTAGTTTAATCTTAATCATATAAATTCTCCTTTCTTATTAATTAAAAATTTTGTTTAATTACCATTTTGTACAAAATAAAAAACTCTCGTCTCATATCTTAAAGATATGGGACGAGAGTGCATACTTCTCCCGCGGTTCCACCCAAATTAATCATATAAATGATTCTCTTAAAAATTATAACGGAATTACCGGGCTTTATTAGAGCCTCTCTGAGGTGGTCTTCAGTACCCTTTCATTTAAGGATAATTTCAGCTTCTTTATCCTCTCTCTGAAAACTACGGGGAACTTACTCTTCTCATCATAGAATTAATCAATATTTTGTTATAGTAATTATAACATTTTAAAACTCACTGTCAAGCATATTTGAAAAATTTTATACAGTTATGATTAATTTATTATAATATACTAATATATCACAATTTCTGTTGATAAGTAAACAAAAACAATTAAAAAAACACCAGTTTTACTGCTACTAATACTATAAAAATTTTAGAACATTTTTAAATGTCTTACAAATATTTAAAAATCTTTATATATAATTGTATAAAAATTTAACTTTATATGTTAAATTAAAATTTGCTTCTTTTAACATAATGAGTATGAAGTAATTCATGACTTAAATGCCCATTTGGCTCTTTTAAATATTCTTCATATATTTTAATTATATATGGATTTTTATGAGATTTTCTTATGACAAATGATTCATCCTCATCATAAATTGCTTTAGCTCTTTTAGCTTTTATATCTATTTCTTCTTTTATTTTTGAATCAACAATTGGCTGACCACCTCCTGTTACACATCCACCTGGACATGCCATAACTTCTATAAAATCGTATTTTTTTTCATTATTTCTTACAGAATCTAATACTTTTCTTGCGTTGGCTAATCCGTGTGCTATTGCAGCAGTTATTTTTCTTCCATCAGGCAGCTCAACTGAAGTTTCTTTAATACCTTCAGTCCCTCTAACTTGAGTATAGTTTACATTATCTATTTCTTTACCTGATAAAATTTCTGATACTGTTCTTAAGGCTGCTTCTGCTACGCCTCCAGTAGCTCCAAATATTACAGCAGCACCAGTTGATTCTCCAAAAGGATTATCGAATTGTTCTTCTTTTAAGTTTACAAAATCTATTCCTGCTTCTTTAATCATTCTGGCTAATTCTCTTGTAGTTAGTACATAATCTACATCATAAAGACCAGTATTAGATAATTCTTCTCTTTGTCCTTCAAACTTTTTAGCTACACAAGGCATTATTGAAACAACAACTATTTTTTCAGGTGATATATTCATCTTATTTGCAAAATAAGATTTTATTAGTGCTCCTTCCATTTCACTTGGAGATTTGCATGTTGATAAATTATCAAGCATATCAGAATAATTATGTTCAACAAATTTTACCCACCCAGGACAGCATGATGTCATAAGAGGTAATGTTCCTCCATTTTTAATCCTATTTATTAATTCAGTGCCTTCTTCCATTATAGTTAAATCTGCTGCAAAATCTGTATCAAATACTTTGTTAAAACCTAATTTTTTTAGTGCTGAAACCATTTTTCCTGTAACTCTTGTGCCTATTGGAAGTCCAAATTCTTCTCCTAATGCAACTCTAATAGCTGGAGCTGTTTGTACAACTACATATTTTTCCCTATCAGCTAAAGCTTTCCATACTTCATTTATAGAT
Organism: Clostridium sp. USBA 49; assembly: GCF_900167505.1. Taxonomy (NCBI): domain Bacteria; kingdom Bacillati; phylum Bacillota; class Clostridia; order Eubacteriales; family Clostridiaceae; genus Clostridium; species Clostridium sp. USBA 49. Next base: position 20,806 of record NZ_FUYD01000014.1, on the reverse strand, counting down.
TCTCTTTCATATAATGCACCAACTGGACAGGACATTATACATTGTCCACAGTTTATACAAATGCTTTCTGCAATAGGTCTTTCATATACCGTAGTTACTTTTGTATTAAATCCTCTTTGTGAAAAATTAATAGCTGCTACACTTTGTACAGTTTGGCACGTTTTAACACATCTACCGCAAAGTATACATTTTTCTGCATCTCTAATAACAGATGTGGAAGATGTGTCAATTTTAGAAATAGTCTTCTCTCCAATATAATTTATATCTCTTATATTTAAATCCTTTGAAAGCTTTTGAAGTTCACAATTTTCACTTCTAATACAAGTAGTACATTCTCTTTTATGGTTTGATAACAAAAGTTCAACTACCATCTTTCTTGCTTCTCTTACAGAAGCGGTATTAGTTTTAATTTCCATACCATTTTCACAAGGCAATGTACATGATGCTATAAGTTTCTTCCCAGCTTCTACCACGCACACTCTGCAACTAGCCACTTCATTTATATCTTTTAAAAAGCATAATGTAGGTATTTCAATGCCTGCTTTTTTAGAAGCTTCCAAAACTGTTGTCCCTTTGGGAACTTCTACCTCAATGCCATCTATAGTTAGTTTAACTGTTTCCATCGTCTTTCCTCCTTTTCCATGCACTATCACACTTTAATTATTGCTTTAAATTTACATATACTCATGCATAAACCGCATCTTACACAAATTTCGCTATCTATTACATGAACTTCTTTTACTTTCCCGCTTATTGCACCAGCACTGCAATTTCTAGTACAAAGTCCACAACCCTTACATTTATCTTCCAGTATTACATATTTAACAAGAGGTTTACATACTTTAGCAGGACACTTTTTATCAGTAACATGAGCTATATATTCATCTTTAAAATAATGTAAAGTGGAAAGTACTGGATTTGGAGCTGTCTGCCCAAGTCCGCATAAAGCAACATTTTTTATACCTTTCCCTAATTTTTCAAGTAATTCAATATCTTCTAAAGTACCATTACCTTGAGTTATTTTTTCTAATATCTCAAGCAGTCTTTTAGTCCCAATTCTACAAGGAGTGCATTTACCGCAAGACTCATCTTTAGTAAAATCAAGGAAGAATCTTGCTACATCAACCATACAATTATCTTCATCCATTACTATCATTCCACCTGAGCCCATCATAGAACCTAGAGCTGTTAACGTATCATACTCAATTGGTGTATCTAAATACTCTGCTGATATACATCCTCCAGAAGGTCCCCCTGTTTGAACTGCTTTAAATTCCTTAGCATTAGGAATTCCACCACCTATTTCATAAATGGTTTCTCTTAATGTTGTCCCCATTGGGATTTCAACTAACCCAGTATTTCTTATCTTACCTCCTAAAGCAAAAACCTTTGTTCCAGGACTTTTTTCAGTTCCTATACTTCTAAACCATTCAGCTCCTTTTAGTATTATTGGAACAATGTTAGCAAAAGTCTCTACATTATTTATAACTGTAGGTTTACTCCATAATCCTCTTACAGCAGGAAAAGGCGGCTTTGGCATTGGCATACCTCGTTTCCCTTCAATAGACTGCATAAGTGCAGTTTCTTCTCCACATACAAAAGCACCAGCTCCCAGTCTTATTTCTATATCAAAGTTAAAACCCGTTCCCAAAATATTATCTCCAAGAAGTCCATAATTTCTTGATTGCTCAATAGCAGTACGAAGCCTTTCTACAGCTACTGGATACTCAGCTCTTACATAAACAAAACCTTTATTTGCTCCAATTGCATAGCCTCCTATTGTCATAGCCTCAAGTACAGAATGAGGATCTCCTTCTAATACGGAACGATCCATAAAAGCTCCAGGATCTCCTTCGTCAGCATTACAAATTATGTACTTTTCAGGGCTTTGCTGCACGGCTGCAAATTCCCACTTATTACCTGTAGGAAAGCCCCCGCCTCCTCTTCCTCTTAATCCAGACTGCTTAATTGTATCTATAACTTCATTAGGCGTCATAGATGTCAAAACCTTTATAAGTGCACCATAACCATCTAAAGCAATATATTCATTAATATTTTCAGGATCTATAATTCCACAGTTTCTTAAAGCTATTCTTACCTGTTTTTTAAAAAAACTAAGTTCATTTAAATTTTTAACTCTTCCATCACCATCAGCTCTATAAATAAGCCTTTCAAGCACTTTGTTATTTATAAAATGTTCCTCTACAAGTTCTGGAATATCCTCTGCTTTTACTTTACTATAAAAAGTTCCTTCAGGATAAACTATTACTACCGGTCCAAGTTCACAAAGTCCTAAACAAGCTGTTTTTACAACTTCAATTTCATGATCTAAATTGTGCCTTTTAAGCTCTGTTTTTAAAACTTTAAATAAATTTACACAGTGAGGATCTGAGCATCCTGAGCCACCGCAAACTAATACCTGTGCACGATAAAAATCCATTTTACCACCTCCATTTAGTCATTATCTATTGTATAATCATTTAAAATTTTTCCACGAACCACATGAATTGTATAATCTTTAAGTGCAGTACCTGTAAGTACGTGGCTTGCAACTACTCTTCTTGCTTTATATGGAGACATATTTACATAAGTTACTTTTTCTTCTCCTGGCTTTATAACTTCTACAATTGGTTCCAACCTACATACTCCTATGCAACCAGTTTTAACCACTATAACATTATTTAAACCAAGTTTATTAACTTCATCCACTATTGCTTCATATACAGGCTCTGCACCAGCCGCTAACCCACAAGTTCCCATTCCTACAACTATCCTAGTTGTTTTTCTATTTGTGCCTTGGTTAACTCTTTCAAATTCAGCATTTTTTATATTTTTTATATCCTCTACAGTTTTCATAATAATTCTTCCCCCCTTAACCTAAAGCCTTAACTTCCTCTATTATTTTTATTACATCATCTGGTATAAGCTTTCCGTAAACTTTTTCATCAATCATCATAACAGGGGCAAGTCCACATCCACCTAAACATCTTGCTGCTTCTAATGTAAACATTCCATCTTTTGTTGTTTTCCCAACTTCAACTTCAAGCAGACTGCTTAGTTTATTTAATATATCCTGTGAACCTTTTACATAACATGCAGTGCCAAGACATACTTTAATAATATGTTTTCCTTTAGGTTCAAGTGTAAATTGTGAGTAAAAAGTTGCAACTCCATAAATTTCAGACATAGGAACAGATAATTCTTCAGATACTACTTGCATAGCCTCTTCTTTAATATATCCAAATAATTTTTGAATTTCATGAAGTATTGGAATAAGAGAACCCTTTATTCCTTTATATTCTTTAACAATTTCTCTAACTTTTTCTATTCTGTCATCGTCTTCATTACTACAACAGCAGCATTTTTTATCATCCAATGCCATACTCCTCCTTATTTTATTATTTTATTAATCAACAAATGCAAAATATAAAAAAATAATATAGAATTATATAAAAATATTGTTAATTTTTATATAATTCTATATTATTTGAAAAATGAATTTAAGTCAATGTTTAACTTTCAAAAAAACATATTATTGATAATATTACATTTTATGTAATATGTTATTGAAAAACAAGTAATTTAATAATTTATTTATAACTAATCTAACAATTTACTTATTTATAAATATCAATTAGATTGTTTTATATTCATTACCATCTCCTGTCCAAATTCCATTAGTGCACAGTATTTATCTGCAAAAGAAACTATAAATGATTCAATATATCTAGGTATTTTTATTGTAAGAGGCCACATATGCTTTTTTATAATATCTTTTTCTATAGGATTTAATTCACATATTTTTATAGCATTTTCAAGTGCTATATCTGGATGCCTAAATGCATGTTTTCCTTCATCTAATTTCGTAGTTCTCCAATCATATAAAAATAAATCATGGAGCATTCCCCCTCTTGCAGCAGAAATATAATCTAATCCTAATTTCTTGCATATTATATAACTGCAAAATGATACATTTAAACAATGTTCAAGACAAGTAGTAGAGTAATGGTGCCTATACTTATCCATCATTCTTACTTTTTCATCCATAAGCAAATCTTTAATATAATTTTCATATTCTTTATATATATTATTTCCTTCTAAATTGTTTTCTTCATTTTCTTTTTTTAAATTTAGCTGTAATTTTTTTATATTCATTTTTACCCCTTCTTATTTTATACATTAATTTGTCTATTAAGAATTGTGAAATTATATTTATAATTTTTTAAGTTTTATAGACGACTTGATCGTAATATTGAAATAATAAGAAATAATATTATAAGAGCTGCTATTACTAATCCTACTCTTAAAATTGTTATATTAAATAAATACATCTCTGCTCCAATATTTGCATTCATACTAGAACCTATAATAATTCCTGCAATAATAATGCTGACTGCTAAAAGAACTACACTAAATGAAAGGCGATTAAAAATTTTATCAATTCGTTTTGTAATATCTTCAATTCCTTTAATCTTAAACTGCATAGTGAAATCTTCATCTTCTATCATATCTAAAAAATTTATCATAGAAGATGGAAATTTCTTTGCTAAATTGCCATAATCCATTATACTTGTAATAATTTCTTTACCTATCTTTTCCGGTGAAAATAAAGTAAATATAAGTTTTTCTGCAATTGGCTCTGCAACTTCTAAAACACTCATATCTGGATTTAATTTTTCAACAATTCCTTCTAATGTAATAAGTGATTTTGCAAGCATTGTAAATTCACTTGGAATTACAATATTGTAAAAAAAGGCAAGATTAAAAATTTCATTAAACATCTCTCCAATTTTTATTTCACTTAAAGGAATTGATAAATATTTATCCCTTAATACATCAATATCTTTTTCAAGTTTTTTCATATTTATTCTGTTAGGTATAGCATCTAATCCTATTATTCCTTCAATAATTAATTTACTGTTTTTTAAAGTAATACCCATTAACATTTTTAAAAATTGATTTTTTCTCTGTTGATTTAATTTTCCTACCATACCTAAGTCTAAAAAAACAATTTTATTTCCTTCTAAAACCATAATATTACCCGGATGAGGGTCTCCATGAAAAAAACCATCTCTCAATATTTGATTAAATATTGAAGTTGCAAGATTATAAGCAATTTCTTTCCTATCAATACCTGCTTTATCGAATTTATCAAAATCATTTAATTTTATTCCCTCTATATATTCCATTGTTAAAACACGTTGTGTTGTATGAATCCAACTGATATTAGGAACAGATACATTTTTATCTTTGGAAAAATTGTTTTTAAATGTTTCTGCATTTTCTCCTTCAATTCTAAAATCTAATTCATTTTTAATGCTAATTTCAAATTCTTTCACCATTTTATTGAAATCATATAGTTTACCATACTTTGTATGATTATCAATAAAATATGCAATATCTTTTAATATCTTTATGTCAAGATCAATCTTTTCCTCTATATTAGGTCTTTGAACTTTTACAACCACCCGTTTACCTGAAAGAAGCTGTGCAAGATGAACTTGAGCAATAGATGCTGCTGCTAAAGATTCTTTATCAAATTTTGCATATATATTCTCAAGTTTATCTCCAAGTTCACTTTCTATAACATTTTTAACTTCTTCAAAAGGAAAAGGGGGTACAGAATCTTGTAGTTTTTCAAGTTCTTCAATTATATCCTTTGGGAGTAAATCATGTCTTGTACTAATTATTTGTCCAAGCTTTACAAAGGTAGGTCCTAATTCTTCTAATGCAAGTCTTAGCCTTTGACCTACAGTAAGCTTCATAACTTTATCTTCAACATTATTATTTAATGTTTTTTTCTTAATTTTTAAATAAGATAAAATACCTATATTATCTATTATAGCTCCAAACCCATGCTTAATAAAAACTTGTATAATTTGTCGTACTCTTTTAATATGATTATATTGACTGGCAGCAATCAAATTTTATCACAACCTATTTTTCATATTTAATTAATACATACTATTTTAAAATCTAACAAAAATTTTATTAATAAATCGCTATTTAAGCTTAGTAAAATTCTGATATTTTTACAGTATTTTGTAAAGCTTAAATAGCGAATCTTATTTATATTATATAAATTATATACTTAAAATGTATTTCCTATCAATTATTATATTATTTATTTTCCCCATTTAATTCTTTTTTTAGATTAATAATATCATCTTTTGTTGCAATATTTTGTTCATTTAATATATTTATAAGTTCTTCCCTTATAATTTTTCTTATATCTTTTTCAGAAATTAAATCTTCTTTTTTGGCTACATTCATATAATCTAATGATTCAGTAACTTCATCTTTTATTATTTTTTTAAGTTCTTCTTTTTCTTCTTCTCCCTTTTTAACTAAATCATTAACTAAATCTTTGGCATCTTTTCTTGCCACTTCACCTTTATTTACTAATTCATCTACTATTTCTTCAACTTTTTCTCTTGAATATGAGAATAGTCCGAGCCCTAAATTAATGGATTTTTCAAATATACTTGACATACAGCATCTCCCTTTCTCTTTTATTTTATACTTTTATTCAGACAATTAACTTATAAACATATAATATCATAATTACTAAATTTTATAAATAAATTTAATTGTAAATTAACAATATTAATTATTTTTTAAATTTTTTATATTTACAGAATCAATTATTTTTTAGATCTATAAATATTAATTTCCAAAGTTTAATTAAATACTTTATTAAAATAATGATATCCTTTTTTGTAAAATAAAATTTAATTGCTAAATAATATAAAAATATTTTAGTCGTAATTATTGTATTGTATCAATATTTAGAGGTTGATTGTTAATAAAATATTTTTTATTATATGTTATTTGAATTTATTTTAATAAAAAATGTTTATAAACTGTTAATAATTTCAACACATTCTTGACACATTATAAGCAAAATATAATACAGTATAAAAAATATAAAAAGGAGGAAACATTATGGTTAACAAAATTTATAAGAAAATTGCAGCACTTACATTAGTCTGTGTAACATTTATAAGTTCTACTGCTTTTGCTAGTACATCACTTAATCCTAGTGAAACAAGTAATTTACCAAAAACAGATACTCAAAAATCTTATAAAAGAGAGATAAATAAAGAATCTTTTGATAAATTCCTTACTGAGATAGGATTAACTAAAGAAGATTTAAAAAAAGGAATAGAGTCAAATAAAACTATTTTTGATTTAGCTAAAGAAAAAGGTTATACAGAAAAACAGGTTAAAGACATTCTTATAAAGAATAAAACTGATGTTATAAACAAAGCTGTTCAAGAAGGTAAACTTACTAAAGAAGAAGCCGAAAAAATGATTGAAAAATCAAAAGAAAAAACTGCAAATTGGGATGGTTCTATAAAAAAACATAAGCATAAAAATTGTGAAAATATTAAAAATAATAATTAAATATTAAATAATTATAACTACTGCCAGACATTTATTTTTTTAAACTTGTCTGGCAGTTTTTAATATTTAAAATATTCATATATTTAGGCTAAAAATATATAAATAATATATAATATAGCTTAGAGAGTTTAAATTTTAATTAATGATTTCATTTACAAAATATTTATAAAATCACAATAAAAAATACATATTATAAACACATAATTATATTTATACAATATATTTAAAATTAGGGGGAACGAAATGAAGTTTAATTTAAATTTTAATAAATTAAATTTAAAAAAAGTAAATATAAAAAATGGACTTCCTTATGTTGCTCTTTTTGTTTTATCTTTTATAACATTTTTTATATTTCAAAATACTCAATTAAATGAAGGCTTGTTTAAAACTTTAATATGGTTTGTATCAAATATAAAAATATCTATATTTAATACAATATTTATATTTTTTATTTATCTTTTAATTATATCTATTGCAGGTAATTTTACTACAGGTTTTATTATAGGATTTATAGTTTTTTTAATATTTAATTTTGCAAACAGCCAAAAATTATCAATATTAGGAGAGCCTATTTATCCTGTTGATTTTTATCAGGTTTTAGAAATAAAATCTTTGTTTAAATTTGTAAAAGGAAGTTTTTCATTATCTTTTTTAATTATTTTCTTTGTGCTATTGTTTGCTTTTGTAAAAGCAATAAAAAAACTTCCAAGGATATCTTTAAGTTTAAAAAATAGAGTTATTTCTATTATTTTGTCTGGTTTTATGCTTTATTCATACTTAAATTTTAGCAATAGCTTTTTAAATAATATTTTATCTAAAGCTGGAGTAACTATTGTTTTTTGGAATCAGCCAGTGAATTATTCTACAAATGGATTTATGATTGCTCTTTTATCAAATCTTCAAAATGATATAATGGCAATGCCTGAGAATTATACTGAAGAAAATGTTAATAAAATAGCTTTAAAATATAAAGAAAAGGCTGAAGAAATAAATAAAGACAGAAATATTTCTTCAAGCGAAAATCCAAATATAGTTTTTGTTATGGATGAATCTTTTTGGGATCCAACCAAACTTACAAATTTAAAATTCAGCGATGATCCTATGAAAAATATACGTGAAATAATGTCTAATTCTTCATCTGGAGCATTGCTTTCACCTAGTTTTGGAGGGTGTACTGCTAATGTAGAGTTTGAAGCTCTTACTGGTTTTTCAATGTATAATCTTTTTCCAGGTACTGTACCTTTTCAGCAAGGTTTTCAAAAGGATACAAAAATACCATCTATAGCAAGTATTCTAAAAAATGATAATTATGATACTTTAGCTATTCATCCTTATAATAAAATATTTTATAAGCGCTCTAAAGTTTATCCTCTTATAGGATTTGATTATTTTACAAGTGAAGAAAATATACGTTATAAAGATAGACTTACTAAAGATTCTTATATTTCTGACCAATCTGTTGTAAATGAAATATTAGATGTATTAAACGAAAAAAATAATCCTCAATTTATTCATGCTGTTACTATGCAAAATCATCTTCCTATAACAGATGGTAAACATGGTGAAAATTCAATATCTATTTCTGGATTAAATGAAGAAGATGCTAAAGAATTAGAAACTTATTCTGAAGGAATAAAGCAATCAGATATAGCAATAAAAAATTTAATTGACGGTGTATCAAAATTAAAAGAGCCTACTATTGTAGTATTTTGGGGAGATCATCTTCCATCACTATCTAACTCAATATATGAAGATTCTAAGTATTTAGGAGATGATGAGTCTTTAAATGAAAGGAAACTATCTGAAACTCCTTTGTTTATATATTCAAACTACAACTTAAAAAAAGAGAATTTAAAAACTATAAGTCCTGCTTTTTTAGGAGTAACTTTATTTGATATTTTAAATAAGCCTTTAACACCTTATTATGCAATGCTTGAAGATATAAAATCTCAAGTACCAGGGCTTAAATCATCTGTTCTTATAGATTCTAATAGCAATATAAAGAAAGATTTAAGCGATGATGAAAAAGAATTAATTGAAGAATATAAATTAATTCAATACGATTTACTTTTAGGGAAACAATATTCCTTACCTTTAATGTTTGAAAAATAAATTAAAAAGCTGTGCATAAATTAAAATATTTTTTATGCACAGCTTTTATTTACAAAATTATATAAATATTAATTTTGTTTTACTTTTATTTAATTAAATTTTTTATTTTAGTTCTCCATTTTCAATTTTTTCTATAACTTCTTTAAATTGTGGAAGATGTTTTTTATGTGCTATAAGCATTTCATTTAATAATGTTCTTGCAATTTTTCCACTAGGAATTAATGGATTAATTGTAAAAGCTTGAAGTGCCTTGCCATAATCACCTGTAACTGCGGCTTCAATAGTAACTTCTTCCATAGCTTTCATAAGTTGAACCATTCCTCGCATAGCTGGTTTAAATTTACCAAATGTAATTGGTTTTGGACCAGATGCAGTAATTATACTGCTTACTTCTACTACGCAGTCATATGGTAAATCAGCTAATGCACCATTATTTCTTGTGCTAACTACCATATCAGTTCTTTTATCATTAAAAATTGAACATATTAATTCACAAGCAGCATCAGAATAATGAGCTCCTCCACGTTTAGATAGCTGCTCAGGTTTTACTTTTAAATCTGGATTTTTATATAATTCAAATAATTCTTCCTCTAATTTCTTTACTGTTTCAGCACGAGTTTGATTTTTTTCAAATTCTTTTAATTCTTCCTTTAACATATCATCAGTTAAATAATAATATCTATGATAGCCGCATGGAAGCATTCCAAGGTCTTTAATCTGTTCTTCAAAGAATGGTTCAAAATGAATATTTTCTAATTCACTTTCTTTCATTGAAAACATTTTCTCCATAACTATTGGAGTTAAATCGGTTCCATCTTTATCATAAATTTTATGCCAATGATGATGATTAAGCCCTGCATATTGAAAGTATAATTCATCAGGATTTTTCCCAATTAAACTTGATTCTCGAATATTATGTCCTATAGGAACATTGCAAAGTCCAACTACTTTTTCAAAATTACCATATTTTAATACTGCTTCAGTTACCATTCCTGATGGATTTGTGAAATTTACAAGCCATGCATTAGGACATAATTCTTTCATGTCTTTAACTATATCTAAAATTACAGGTATAGTTCTAAATGCTTTAAATATTCCTCCAGCACCATTTGTTTCTTGTCCCAATATTCCATGACTTAAAGGAATTCTTTCATCTTTTATTCTTGCATCTAAAAGTCCAACACGAAATTGTGTAGTTACAAAATCTGCATTTTCTAAAGCTGCTCTTCTATCGAGTGTTAAATGTATTTCCCAATCTAATCCTGCATTTTCAACCATACGTTTAGCAAGATTACCTACAATTTCAAGCTTTTCCTTTCCTTCTTCAATATCTACAAGCCAGATTTCTTTTATTGGAAGTTGATCCTTCCTTAAAATAAAGCCTTCGATTAATTCAGGAGTATAGCTTGAACCTCCTCCAATAGTAGCAATTTTAATTCCTTTTTTCCCCATAGTAACCTCCTACAAATAAATTTTTAGTATATAAAAATTATTACATTTATATACTAAAAAATTTTTTAATAAGGTATATATAATTAATTATTTCTACCTTACAATAACAATTATATATCCACAAAAAAAGTATCTCAATCACAATAACTTCAAACTGTATTGGCACAGTTTAAATAGTGCAAATTATAATGTATTGTAAAAATTTTTAATATGATTATAATTTATTTATATAAATAAATTATTTTTAAAATTATTAATTAAAACAAAGCGAGGTAAATAAAAATGAAATTTAAATCATGGAACTTTAATTTAATATTAGCTATAATTTTCTTATTTATTGCTCTAACAAGATTTTTAGTTAAAGATACTATTGGAGTGATAATATTTATATTTATAGCAATATTATTTTTTATTACAAGTTTTACTAATAATAAAATTCAAAAATAACAATTAAAATTTTTTATATTTTTCAATCTCTTTAATAATAATTTGTAATCCTTTATCTATATCTTCTATTTTTGAATTAGCAATACTTAACCTTATTCCTTTTTTATAAAAAGATTCATTTAAAAAAAATCTATTTCCTAAAGTTACAATTACATTTTGTTTTTTTAGATTTTCTACAAATATATATTCATTTATATAATCAGGCAAATAAATATAAGAATAAAATCCATTTTTACCACCTGTACAATTAATACCACATTTTTTTAATATAGAAAAATAATTTGCTAAATATTTTTGCTTTTCTTCAAGTTCTTTTTTAACAGCTAATACATGCTTTTTTAAAATATTACTTCTTATATAAATTTCTAGTGTTGCCTGAGATATTAAAGATGCTGAAAAATAAGAATAATAATAAGAAACATGACTATATTCTTTAAATAAATTTATCATATTATCAGGAATAACTATTAACCCTATTCTTATCCATGGTAATATTTTAGAAAAGCTTTTTAAATAAAAATGATGCAAACGATCTGAATAAGTAAATATGGGATCGTATTTATTATCAGAAGAAATATCTGCAAAATAATCATCTTCAACAATATAAACGTCATATTTGCTTGCAAGCTTTGCTATCTTTTGTCTTTGATATTTATTATAATTAACACCTAATGGGCTATGGTTACGGGGTACAGTATAAAAAAACTTAATATTTTCATTTTTGAAAAGGTATTCTAACTTATCTAAATCTATTCCGTTTTTATCTCTTTCTATTCCTATAACTTTTGCTCCTATAAATTTTAAAAAATTTATGAAATGACTATAAGTAGGCTGCTCTATTAAAATTAAATCTTTACCATTTGGGAACGGCATTTGTGTTAATATACTTAAAGCCTGCTGAATTCCTAAATTTACAAATATATTGTCAGGGGAAGTAAATACTTGAAAATCTGCTAAATATTTAGGCAATATATTGCGTAAAGAATCCACTCCATATTCTGTATTATTTAATGAATTATTTTTATAAATATCAACGGCTCTATCAAGACAATGCTTAAGATCTGGAGTATTCATATTGCCGATAATAGGATTGCCACTACGAAAATCTATTGTTTTAAAATCATTTTCTATATTATTATTTATAATTTTTTCAACTATATAATATCCACTTTGTGGTATTGAATAAATTATATGATTATTTTTTAAAACTTCATAAGCTTTAACAACAGTGTTTTTAGAACATTTATATTTATCGCTTAATTCTCTTACTGAAGGTAATTTTTTACCAGGTTTATATATTCCTTTTACTATATCTTTTTTTATTTCATCAATTATTTTTTCATACATAGTTCTATCCCCTAGTTTTTATTTTAAATAATTTATTAAATAAACTGTAAACTAACTTTAAGTATACAATTTTAGTATGAAAATAAACCTTTCCTGCTTAAAATTTTTTATTGTATAAAAATCTTATAATAAATTCTTAATAAAAATAATTTTTATTACAATTACAATTATATATTATGAAATATAAACATACACAAAAAAAGTAAAAAAATATCTATAAGAAACATTTAATAACTTTAAATTTCTTAAACATATTTTTTTACTTTTTATATAATGATTATCTCACAAAAATTATTTTTTCTTAGAATTAACCACTATATTTTTAAATAAATCAATAATAAATATACTACTCATTGTGTAATGGAAATTTATTTACAATTTATTGTGGTTTAATAGTATAATTTATATGGTTTGTAATTATCTGCTTAATCTTTTTATAAATTCATTAACATCTTTTATAGATAATATTTCATTTTTAGATAAAGCTCTATCTACTGTTTGTGTATTCAATTTTACTTTAATATTTACAGGCTGTGGTCCACCATTTTTCTCTAGTTCTTTTAAAAATAAATTATATTTTTCTTGCTCTGATCCGTTAAAACCACAGTCTTCATAAGTAATAAAATTAGATGCTGCTGTATATTTTATATTAAAATTATCACTACTTCCATTAACATTTAATTTAAACAACTTCATTTTAAACTCTCTCCTTCTATAATACTTAATTATATTTAGTGTACTAAATAATTTGAATAAATATATTTAGTTCTATTTTGACATACATTAAATAATAATTTTATAAATTTTAGTCTTTTAAACACTCTAAAATTGTATTAATTCTTTATCTATTTTTTATTAAAAATTTTAAATTTAAATATTAACCCAATATTTTATAAAATATTGGGTTAATATCATAAATTTTATAATTATATTAAAGTTTTTATTATTGTTTTTATTATTCTGCTGATCCTTCTTGTTCTATTTTTAAGTTAATTGCATCTTGTTTCTTAAAGAATGGGAAATATGCTATTGTAGACCAAGCCATTATTATAATTTGCCATAATGCACCTTTCCAACCTTGAAGAATAAATCCTGATATTATTGGTGGAGTTGTCCAAGGTACTGTTACAGCTGAAAATGGATGTAAAAATCCTATTTTCATGGCAAAATATGTTGCTATAGCTGATACAAGTGGAACTAATACAAATGGTATAAACATAAAAGGGTTCATTACTATAGGGAATCCAAATGTAACTGGTTCATTTATATTAAATATACCCGGCCATATAGCTAATTTTCCTAAAGTTTTTGACTGAGAAGATTTTCCTGCTAAAATCATTGCAATTACAAGCCCTATAGTAAGTCCAGATCCTGTAACTGTAACAAATAATGATTGAAATTGTTCAGTAATAATATGTGCTCCATTTTGTAAAGTTAATGCCTTTCCACTATCAAGTATAGCTTGATTAGCAAGCATATTTGCTTGATATATAGGAGTCATAACTCCACCTACAATTGTAGCTCCGTGTACACCAAACCACCATAAGAATGGAATTAATGCACCCATAATAAATACTCCAAACAATGAATCTGTAACGCCTTGTAGAGGTGTTTGTAATACCTTAAATATCCATTCTGCAAAAGTAGTCTTAAATACAACTGAGAAGAATATATTTATAATTAATAATGCTGTAAATATTACTAATGCTGGTATAAGAGCAATAAATTGATTTGCAACACCTTGTGGAACTCCTTCAGGCATTTTAATTGTAATTTTTTTAGTTAAGAATAAGGAGTATACATAACCAACAAGTAATCCCAAAATTATAGAAAGTACCATTCCTTGTCCACCAAGCCAGCTTGCAGGTAAAACACCACTTACAGTAATTGGCTTGTTATCTGCTCCTATTGCAGTAACTGTTCCTGGAATAACAATTGCCAATGAACATAAAGCAATTACTGCTGCAGGTAAACCTTCATGTCCCTCATTTTTTGTATAAGTATAAGCTATACCCATAACAGCTGCTAAAGCCATAAGTGCAAATGAACCATTGTAAATTTTTAGTAATGGTGCTGTCCAATTTTGTCCGAAAATACTTGCCATCCAATCATTAAATGGTTGATAAGGTATTTGCGCCAAAAGTAAGAATATTGATCCTACTAAGCTTAAAGGCATTGTGTATAGTATACCATCTTTCAAAGCAATAATTGCTTTTGTATTAACAAATCGCATTATGGCAGGTACTAATTTATCTGTTAATTTTGTTTGTTCTGACATATTTACAGGCCTCCTTAAAATTTATTACAAATTTTTATTTTACTTAATTTATTACTGTATTAAATATTTTCTCCTCTTTCTTTGATAACCTTTTTATACCAATAACCAGATAATTTTATCTTTCTTTTTAAATTATTTTTATGATCTACATAAATAAATCCATATTGTTTTTTGTATCCATTTAACCAGCTTAGTAAATCAATTGCTGACCAAGCATAATAGCCTTTAATATTTATGCCTTCTTTAATAGCATTCTTAACAGCTCTTAAATGAGTTTCTATATATTTTATTCTAGGTACATCAACTATCTCACCATCAATAATAGGATCTTCGTCTCCTAATCCATTTTCTGTAATATATATTTTTATGTCTCCATAATCTTTTTTCAACATTTTTAAACCTTCAAGAAAAGCATCTGGAGCAATCTCCCATCCCCATTTAGTGTAAACTTTATCATCAAGCTTAATTGTTTTATAAAATCCATCAAAAGATGCATTTCCTGGTGCTCCAGTAAAATTTTCTCTAGTTTTTTGTGTATTTTCATCTTCTTTATGATTTTTTATAACTCTTTGAGGCTGATAATAATTTAATCCAATAAAATCATTATTTACAGCAGAACTCTTAATAATATTTAATTCTTCATCTGTCCAATCAGGAGTCCATCCTTTTTCTTTTATTTGTTTAACAACATATTCAGGATATTCTCCTTTAAGTACAGGATCATAAAACCAAGCAATATTATATTGATTAGCATGATATGCTGCAATTTTATTCTCTTCATTATCATCTGCACTAAAAGCTGGTGAAAATACATGAGTAATACCTATTTCTCCAAATTGTCTTAAATTTTTATAATTTTGTACAGCTTTTGCATGTGCAAGTAATACATTATGTGTTGCTTCAAAGTATTTTTTTACATCATATTTTATTCCTGGTGGATGAGCCCCTGCTATATACCCTAATGAAGTAAATACTATTGTTTCATTAAAAGTAATCCAATGTTTAACTCTATCTCCAAAAGCGTTAAAACATACATTGGCATATTTTACAAATGCATCTACGGTTCTTTTATTGGTCCACCCTCCACATTCTTCTAAAACTTGTGGTAAATCCCAATGATATAATGTAACAAAAGGAACAATTCCATATTTTAAACATTCATCTATTAAATTGTTATAAAACTCTATTCCTTTTTCATTGACTTTTCCATCTCCATCTGGAATTATCCTTGGCCATGAAATTGAAAATCTATACGATTCCAATCCTATTTGAGCCATTAATTTAATATCTTCTTTATATCTGTGGTAATGATCTACAGATACATCTCCATTTGTATTTTCATATGTTTTGCCAGGTATTTTTGAAAATACATCCCAATTAGAAATACCTTTTCCATCTTCATTCCATGCACCTTCCACTTGATAAGAAGCTGAAGCTGCTCCAAATAAAAAATCGTGTGGAAACTTCATTCAATCAACTCCCTGTATTTATAACTCTTATATTAATTTTAATTTGAATTATTATTATATTTTATATATAATTTATATTGAGTACCTCATTTGTTTATTTTTATAAGTATTTGCCTAAACACTTTTAGTATTAGCACATGGGGTACTCATATTATTTTCCTGCTAATTTTAATGCTAAATTTAAAACTTTTTCTCCATTCATCATTCCATAATCTACCATAGGTATTACTTCTACTGGTATTCCTTTTTCTCCACATATTTTCTTTGCCTTTGGTAATGTATACCCAACTTGTGGTCCAAGAAGTACGACATCTACACCATCTAAACTTTTAGCCATAGCATTTTCTGGCAATGCATCAATATCTGCCTCAATTCCTTTCTCTTGAGCAGCTTTTTTCATTTTGTTTACTAATACACTAGTAGACATTCCTGCAGCACAAAATAATCTAATTTTTATCATAAAAAACTCCTCCTTTAAATAATTAAATAATATTTTAATTTTTAAATTATTTATTACATTAATTATTGATTTTAATATTTTACTTAAATTTAAAATTATTAATTATATCTAGTTGTTAATTTTAGTTAATATTTGATTAATTGTTTTTTTAAGTTCAATAATTTGTTCAATTAAATTTTTTTCTGTTATAGTTGTCATTAAATGGTCTTGAGAATGAACAAATAAAACTGAAAACTCAATTTTTTCACCGTTAGCTTCTTTTTGAATTAATGATGTTTGAGCATTATGTGCTACTTCAAGTGCTTCTTCAGATTTTTTCATTTCCTCTTCTGCACCAGCATAATCCCCATCATTCACCTTTCTTAAAGCCTCATATGCATGTGTTTTTGCATCTCCAGCATTAATTATAATATTCATAATCATTAATTCCATCTCACTCATTTAAGTCACCTCCTGAATTAGTCTAGTAATTTATTTTTATGTTTTCACTATATTATTTAGCAAAAACTATGCCAAACACTAAATATTTATTAATTTGTGTTTTATATTTCTGCTTATTTAATACAGCAATTATTATGCCAAAACTCTAATTATTATAATTTTCATTATGATTACTCTAATAATCGCAATGAATTTTATTGAAATTATACTATTTAAGGCTATATAAAAATTGTATTTTAAATTTTTATTTATTAATAATAATTGCATTGTTTTTATAACGTTTACAATGGCTCTGTTGTGTTTAAATATAATTACATTAGTGTTTATATTAATTTGCTGAAAAATCAAAAAAAATAATAGTGTTTATTTTTTTAAACACTGTGATTTTAAACGTTATTAATGTATAATATATATATAATTTTGATTAGTTTGAAAATTCAATCGAAAGGAGGAAAGGCTCTTTGAAAAATAGTGAAATTATATATAATAAGCTTTTAGAACTTAATGATGGTAAAGGAATAGATGCTCAAACATTAGCTTCTATTTTAGGTATGAGCAGAGCTAATGTTAGCCATGAATTAAATAAGCTTTATAAAGAAGGAAAAGTTCAAAAATCTTCTACCCGTCCAGTACTATTTTGGGCTGCAAATAATATACTTTGTAAAAATAAAGAAAGTAAACTTGATCTATTGGTTAAAAATAATATGAGTTTAAGACAAGCTGTAGAGCAAATGAAGGCAGCTATATTATATCCCCCAAAAGGTATTCCTTCTTTAATTTTAGGAGATACAGGTGTTGGTAAATCAATGCTTGCTTCATTAATGTATGAGTATGCCGTAGAAATGAATGTAAGAGAAGAAAATTCACCATTTATAGTTTTTAATTGTGCCGATTACAGCAATAACCCTCAGCTGCTTACTTCTCAGCTTTTTGGCGTAAAAAAAGGAGCTTATACGGGAGCAGAAACGGATAGAATTGGTTTACTTGAAAAAGCTAATGGTGGTATTTTATTCTTAGACGAAGTTCATAGACTCCCTCCTGAAGGACAAGAAATACTTTTTACATTTCTTGATACCGGTTGTTTTAGACGTATGGGAGATTATGAAACTAGAAAATCAGATGTTCTTATTATTTGTGCTACAACTGAAGATCCAAGTTCAGCCTTGCTTAAAACATTCACAAGAAGAATCCCAATGATAATAAAAATTCCATCTTTAAAACAAAGATCATTAGAAGAAAGACTTTATTTAATTAAAAATTTTTTTAAAGTAAAAAGTCAAAAAATAAATAGAGATATATATGTGTCTTTAAACAGTATGAGAGCCCTTTTATCTTATGATTGTCCAAATAATGTAGGTCAGTTAAAAAGTGATATTCAACTTATTTGTGCTAAAGCTTATTCTGAATTTCTTACAAATATCAGATCTGATGTAAGAATACACAGCGGCAGTCTTCCATCTTATATTAGAGAAGGACTTTATAAGGAAAAAGAACATAGAATTTTATGGAACAAATTAGTTGGTGAAGAAATAGAATATTTTAAGTTCTCAAAATCTATGGAATATGACGAAAACTTAGAATCTGAAGATAACGGAATTTATAAAATTATTGAAACAAAACTTGAAAATTTAAAATCTAAAGGTATATCAAATATTGCTATAGAAAATATATTAGAAAAAGATATAACAAAATATTTTGTAAAGCATATCAGTGGAATTTCTGAAGAAATAAACAGGAAAAATTTACTAAGCATTGTTGGCGAAGAAGCTTTAGCATGTATTGATAAGGTTGTATATTATGTAACTTCTCAGTTAAAAAGAAATCTTAGTAATAATACTTATACTGCTTTAGCTCTTCATATAAATACTCTTATAAAAAGAATAAATAGTAATAAAACTATAACTAATCCTCAATTATATAAAATTAAAGAACTATACCCTGAAGAATTTAAGATAGCTGTTAAAGCTAAAGAAATTATTGAAAAATATATACATCATACAATACCTGAAGATGAAGCTGGATATTTAACAATATTTTTATTACCTGAAGAACAGCATAACATTAATAATAAAAATAAAGTTAAAATAATACTTATAGCTCATGGTGAATCTACTGCAACATCCATGGCAAATGTAGCTAATGAACTTTTGGGAGAAAATTATGTTATAGGTGTCAACTCACCAATAGATGAAAGCCCAGTAGTTATTCTTGAAAAAACCAAAAAAATTATATCTGAAGATATTAATAGTAGTGGATATCTTTTTCTTGTTGACATGGGCTCTTTAACTACTTTTGGTGAAACTATAAGTCAAGAATTTAATGTTCCTGTAAAAGTAATACCTCTTGTTTCAACATTACATGTATTGGAGGCTGCAAGAAAAGCTCTTTTAGGTCTTTCATTAGATGATATTTATAATGAAGTATTGCAAGTAAATTCATATTTTGAAAAAAATAGAATTATTAAAGAAGCTAATACTCATAACTCTAAAGTAGTTATAATAACAGCATGTTTAACTGGACAAGGTGGTTCTTTAGCAATTAAAAGTTTTTTAAATAATAATCTTAAATATGATAAAGATTTATTTGAAATAATTGCTTTAAATTGTTTAGACAGAAATTATTTTAAACAAAAACTAAATGAAATTTTAAAAGAAAAAGAAATTTTATTTATAGTATCTTCTTTCCCAATAGATATAGATATTAAACAATATAATATGTATGATGTACTTAATATGAAAGTTTTAGATTCACTTCAAGAAAGTATAGATATAAAAACTACACTTTTAAAAATGCCTATAATAATACAAGAAAATATTGATAATTTTGATGGAATTGAGCTTTATAATGATATTATAATTTTTTTAAAACGTTTAGAGGAAACCTTATCTTTAAAGTTAAAAGATGAAAGTTTAATTGGTATAATTTTGCATTTAGCTTTTATGTTAAGTAGGTTAAAAAAAGGCGATGCATCAATAGAATATCCTGATAAAGATAGTTATATATCACAAAACAAAGAAATATATTATATAGTTAAAGAAAACTTTTCATTTTTATGTAATAAATATCTTATAAATATATCTGATGATGAAATTTGTTATATAATAAACGAGCCTGCAAAAAATTTTGTGTAAACTGAATAAAAAGCACTCTTTCTTGGCAAGAATTTGGATAGATAATATACCAAATATTTACAAGAAGGAGTGTTTTTTATGTCGAATATTTCTAAAGAAATTTTAAGAAATTATGTTAATGAGCAGAACTTTAAAAGTCCTAATGATGTTTTAGATGCTATGAAAGAATTATTTAAAGAGGTACTGCAAGAAGCATTAGAAGCAGAAATGGATACACAGCTTGGATATGACAAGTATGATGTTACTGAAAAACAAACCTCAA
>NZ_FUYD01000020.1:0-19520 GCF_900167505.1 Clostridium sp. USBA 49 | reverse complement strand
TACCTTCAAAAGCATTTATATACATTTGTTTTATTTCACTTATTAAAGGATATCTTGGATTTGCTCCAGTACATTGATCGTCAAAAGCTTGTTCTGACATCTCATCTAAAGTAGCATAGAATTTTCTTTCTGAAACTCCAGCGTCCTTAATTGTTTTAGGTATATTCACTTTATCTTTTAATTCATCTATTGCTGCAATTAATCTTTCTATTTTTTCATCTTCAGTATTTCCACCAAGTCTTAAATAATCTGCTATTTGAGCATATCTCCACTTTGCATTTGGATATTTATATTGTGGAAATGCAGCTTGTTTTCTTGGATTATCTACTGCATTAAATCTTATAACTTCATCTATTAATAAAGCATTTGCAACACCATGTGGTATATGATGCATTGCTCCAAGTTTATGCGCCATTGAATGACATACTCCTAGAAAAGCATTTGCAAAAGCCATTCCTGCCATTGTTGATGCGTGTGCCATTTTTTCTCTTGCTTTTACATTTGTAGTTCCTTCATTATAAGCTTGTGGAAGATATTTAAATATTAATCTTATAGCTTCTAATGCAAGGCCATTTGTATACTCTGACGCAAGCACTGATACATATGCTTCTATAGCATGTGTTAAAGCATCTATTCCTGATGCTGCTGTTAATCCTTTTGGCATCTTCATCATAAGTTCTGCATCTACTATTGCCATATCTGGTGTTAATTCATAATCTGCTAATGGATACTTTACTCCTGTTGTTTCATCTGTTATAACTGCAAATGGTGTTACTTCTGATCCTGTTCCTGCTGAAGTTGGAATAGCAACCATTGTAGCTTTTTCTCCCATTTTAGGGAATGTATATACTCTCTTTCTTATGTCCATAAATCTCATTGCTAAATCTTCAAATCTTACTTCTGGATGTTCATATAATACCCACATTATTTTTGCTGCATCCATTGGTGAGCCTCCGCCTAATGCTATTATTGTATCTGGCTTAAAGCTCTTCATTTCTTCAGCACCTTTTCTTGCAGTTCCTAATGTTGGATCTGGTGCAACATCAGAGAATATCTTAAAGTCTATACCATTTTCTTCAAGAACTTTTGTAACTATATCTACAAATCCTAATTCATAAAGAACTTTATCTGTTACTATAAATGCCTTTTTCTTACCCATATCTTTTAATTCTTTTAATGCTACAGGAAGGCATCCATATTTAAAATAAACTTTTTCAGGAACTCTAAACCAAAGCATATTTTCTCTCCTCTCAGCTACACTCTTAATATTTAATAAGTGTTTAACTCCTACGTTTTCTGATACAGAGTTACCTCCCCAGCTTCCGCAGCCAAGAGTTAGAGATGGAGCTAACTTAAAGTTATATATATCTCCTATAGCACCTTGTGATGAAGGCATATTTATTATAGTTCTACCAGTTTTCATTACAGAACCAAATTTAGCAATTCTGTCTTTGCATTTAACTTGATCTGTATATAAAACTGATGTATGCCCAAATCCTCCAAGTTCTATAATTTTTACTGCAATATCAAGAGCTTCTTCAAAATTTTTAGCTCTATACATAGCTAATATAGGTGAAAGCTTTTCATGAGCAAAAGCTTCTTTTAAATCTACATTTTCAACTTCACCTATTAATACTTTGTAATTTTCTGAAATTTCAATTCCTGCCATATTTGCAATTTTATATGCCGGCTGCCCAACTATAGCTGAATTTAATTGGAAATTTTCTTTTAAAATTACATTTCTGACTTTATCTATCTCGCTTTCTTTAAGTATATAAGCTCCTCTTTCAATAAATTCTTCTTTAACTTCATCATAAACCTCATCCATTACTATAACTGTTTGTTCTGATGCACATATAACACCATTATCAAAAGTTTTTGAAAGAAGTATAGAACTTACAGCCATCTTTATGTGTGCTGTTTCATCTATAATTGCTGGAGTATTCCCAGATCCTACTCCAATAGCTGGTCTCCCAGAAGAATAAGCAGCCTTAACAAGTCCTGGGCCTCCTGTAGCTAGTATAATATCACTTTCGCTCATAAGTGTATGAGTCATATCTAAAGTAGGCTCATCTATCCAGCCTATTATATTTTTAGGTGCACCTGCTTTTACAGCAGCTTCTAAAACTATTTTAGCAGCTTCTATTGTAGATTTTTTTGCTCTTGGATGTGGTGAAAATATTATTCCATTTCTTGTTTTTAAAGCAATTAGAGCTTTAAAAATAGCTGTTGAAGTAGGATTTGTAGTTGGTATAACTGCTGCAACAACTCCTATAGGTTCTGCTACTTTTACTATACCAAATGATTCATCTTTTTCTATAACTCCACAAGTCTTTTCATCTTTATATTGATTATATATATATTCGGATGCAAAATGATTTTTTATAACCTTATCTTCGACTATACCCATACCAGTCTCTTCAGCTGCCATCTTTGCTAAATATATTCTTGCATTATTAGCCGCCATAGCTGCCTGCCTAAAAATTTCATTTACTTCTTCCTGAGAATATTGGGAAAATTTTTTTTGAGCTTCTCTTACTTCTTTAATTTTATTCATTAATTCATCAATATTAGTTACAGACATTATTTACACCTCTTTAATCATAGATTTCAACTATTTTATTATGTGTAAATAATATCTTTTATATTATAAATTTTATATTATTTCCTTAATTATTATGCACTTCATATAGCATTTTATTAATTTGTGCAATAGTTTCTTCAGCATTTTCTAATCCTTCTGTATAAACTGCAATAATATATGGATTTTTAGCATATACTATTCCAACATCATTAACAAAAGCTCCATAATTTCCTATTTTATGAGCAACAATATCTTGTGGTACATACTTATCTAATCTATCATGGAATACAGTTTTTTTCATAATTTCTATAAGCCTTGTATAATATTCATTATTGTCCTTATTTTCATATAATTGTTTTAAAAAAGTTAATTCTTCATTAGGAGTTACTGTATTTTGAGTAGGTACAGTATGTCCAACTTTTAAGCCAAAACGTCTCTTCATCTCTGATCTGCCTATAGTTTTAATAATCATTCTTGTAGCAATATTATCAGAATATATTATGCTATAATCGCTTAAAGTTTGAATAGCAATAGGTTTTGTTTTATCCTTTTGCTGCAAAATGCCCGTTCCGCCTTCATAATCAGTACTTGCATTATACTTTACTGTTTGATTGATATTTAATTTACCTTCTTTTATCATATCAAATAAAACCATGTTCATTTGAACCTTTACTGTACTGGCTGCATTATAATATTTATCTCCATTTATAGAAAAACTTTTACCACTTTTAATATCATAATAAGCAAGTCCTACTTTTGAAGCTTTTGTACCTAAATATTCTTTTATATCATTTTCAACTTTTTTTATTTGTTCCTGCCATTTCTGTTCTTCAATCCTTTTTTGTTCATCAAGTTTTCTTTGCTCTTCAATCTTTTTTTGTTCTTCTATTTTTTTCTGTTCTTGATCTTGATTAAATATTGATATTTTATCTTCAATTGTACTTTTTGCTTTTAAATCATTAAAATATTTATATCCTCCATAAGCAAATACTCCAGCTAATATAACAATAATGAGAAAATTTATATTTTTTTTAAATTTCTTTTTCACTCTTTACCTCCTTATTTATAACTAACAATTAGACCTTTGCAAAATTTTAATTCATTGAATTTAAAGGGTTCCAAATACTAATATAGATGTTTTTTCATCAACTTTTTGATTAAAACTGTATCAATTTATATAAGGAATTCAACTTAAGCCTTTAAATACTGCACTACCATTTTGCAATCATCTATATAACTAACAATAAATAGAGTATATAAATAAAAAAAGTCATACATAAATTTAAGAAAAACTTCTATAAATTATTTTTATTTATAAAATTACAAATACCAAAGCTTTAAAGTTTAATTAATTCATCTAGTAAAATAATAATATTATTTTTGTAATATAAAATATATTATTTATATTATTATTTTACTAGATTACATTTAGTTTTTATGTTAGATATCTAAAAATATATGTTAATTTTAATAAAACTACTTTAAAACAATTTTATAAATTATATATTTCAACATTGTTTACAGCTTCTTCTACTAATCTTTCAACTTCAAGTTTTGTTTCTTCTTTAACTATTTTATCTAAAACAGGTTTTGTTTTTGGATGCTTTGGTACAAATATAGTACAGCAATCTTCGTAAGGAAGTATTGATGTTTCATAAGTTCCTATTTTCCTGGATATGTCCATTATATCCTGTTTATCCATAGCAATAAGAGGTCTAAAAACCGGCCTATCTGCCACATCTGTGCTTACTATAAGTCCTTCCATAGTTTGACTTGCTACCTGACCTATGCTTTCTCCTGTAGTTACTGACTGAATTTTTAATTTTTCAGCTAGAATGCAAGCTATTCTCATCATAAATCTTCTCATTATTATAGTTAATTCATCTTCTCTGCAATTTTCTATAATGGACATCTGTATATCTGTAAAGGGAACTACATAAAGTGTAGTACTTCCTGTAAAATTACTAAGTATTGCTGCTAACTGCTTAACTTTTTCTTTTGCTCTTTCACTAGTATATGGATGACTGTGGAAATAAACGCAGCTTACCTCCACACCTCTTCTTGCCATCATATAACCTGCTACTGGAGAATCTATCCCTCCTGAAAGCATAAGCATTGTACTTCCATTCATTCCATATGGAAGCCCTCCAACTGCTTTTATTCTTTTAGAATAAACATAAGCCTTTTCTCTTATTTCTACATTTATTATACATTCTGGTTTATTTATTTTAACTGAAACATTTGGAACATTTTTTAAAATATATGCTCCTACTTCTCTGCTTATATCCATAGATGTCCCTGGAAATTTTTTATTTGCTCTATTAGTTTCTACTTTAAAATTTAATGGATTACTTTCTTTAATTTCCTCTACAGCTTGCTTTTTTATTTCTTCCATAGAAGCCTCAACTTCTGTAACTATGCAAATTTCAGAAATACCAAAAACCTTAATAACTTTATCTATAATTTCTTCTATGTCTTCTGAATAAATAAACCATCTCCCCTGGTCTATTACAAATTCGTAATCTGTATCTTCAAGAACTTTTTTAATATTCTCTTTTAACTTTTTTTCAAATTTATTTCTGTTTAATCCTTTAAGAAATATCTCTGGTGCATACTTTACTAAAATTAATTTTCTCATACTCTAACTCTCCTTAAAAACTTTAGTGACTTATCAAGCACATCTATAGTATAATCAACTTCATCTTTTGTGTTATATTCACAAAAACTAAAACGTATAGTTCCTTTTATTTCTTTTTCATTAAGATTAATTGCCTTTAAAACATGACTATCTTTAGTATCTTTAGAGGAGCAAGCTGAACCTGTAGAAACATAAATATTAGCTTCTTCTAAAAGATGAAGAAGTACTTCAGCTCTAACTCCTATAAAAGAAACACTTAATATATAAGGCGAAAAATCTTCTGTTAATGGACTATTTATTTTAATTTTTTCGAAATGAGAAAGCTTTTCTATAAAATACTTTTTTAATTCCTGAACTTTATTAAAATTTTCTTTTCTATATTTATACATAATTTCAGAGGCTTTTGCAAAACCAGCTGCTGCAGCTACATTTTCTGTACCTGAACGAAAATTTCTTTCCTGCCCTCCTCCAAATATAAGAGGTTTAGGCATAAGTCCTTTTCTTATATATGCAAAACCTATACCTCTAGGGCCATGAATTTTATGTCCACTTGAAGACATTAAATCAATTTTGCACTTTTGTACATCTATTTTATATTTGCCATAGCTTTGTACAGCATCTACATGAAATTTTATTTTGCTGCTTTTTTCTTTTATAATGTTTCCTATTTTTTCAATTTCTTGTACTGTTCCTATTTCATTATTTACATGCATTATACTTACAACTGAAGTATCCTTATTTATAGCATCTTCAAGTTCTTTTAAATTTATTTTACCATTTTGATCTACATTTAAATATGTAACTTTTATTTTTGATTTTTCTAAATCCTTACACAAATTAATTACGCTCGGATGTTCTATTTTAGTAGTAATTATATGTGAATTTTCACCTGCAAAACCTCTAATAAGAAAGTTATTACTTTCACTCCCTCCAGAAGTAAATATAATTTCATCTTTGCTGCAATTTAAAGTTTTAGCTATAATTTCTCTACTTTCATTAAGCTTTTTTTCAGCTTTTATACCTAAATTGTAAGCAGAAGATGGATTTGCATAAAAATTTCTCATAGTGTCCCCAACTACTTCAATAACTTCTTCATAAGGCTTAGTAGTCGCACTATTATCAAAATATACTTCCATTATATCACTTCCTAAAATTTATTTATTAAATTAAAGCATCTTAAAACAGAACACTCTATTTTAAGATGCTAAATCTTTAAATTATACAATAACTATAATACAATTTTATTTTTATAATTACAACATATTTTTTCTTTTGTTACATGTAAAAAAGATATATACAAGCCAAACCAATATACCTAATAAACTTATTAATTGAGCTACTCTTATAGAACCAAGCATTAAACTATCTGTCCTTAATCCTTCAATAAAAAATCTGCCTAAAGAATATAACCCTATATAGCTAAAAAATATTAACCCATCTTTTTTGGTTTTTCTTAATAATATTATAAGTATAATAAATATAAATATATTCCATAAAGATTCATACAAAAAAGTAGGATGATAATAATGTCCTTCAATATACATTCCCTTTTGTATAAAAGTTGGGAAATGTCTTATAAATTCTAAAGATACTTCTCTTCCATAAGCTTCTTGGTTAAAAAAATTTCCCCATCTTCCTATTGCTTGAGCCAAAATTATAGAAGGTGCTGCTGCATCAGCATAACTTAAAAAATTAAGATTTTTCTTCTTGGTATATAAATAAGCAGAAAATAACGCAAAAATTATACCCCCATGGATAGCTAATCCGCCCTGCCTAATATTTATAATTTCTAAAGGATATTTTGCATAATAGTAAAGATTAAAAATAACATAATATAATCTAGCACCAATTACTGCAAAAGGAAATGCAATAAGTACAATATCAATCATATTATCGTAATTTATATTTTTTATTTTGCAGCTTTTAGAAGCTATTAAAATACCAATTATCATTCCAATTGATATAAGAACTCCATACCATCTTATAGGTATTCCAAAAATATAAAAAGCAATTGGGTTCATAAATTTCCTCCATTTGTTAATCATTTATTTCTAAAATTTCATTAGATTTTAAATTAAGTAATTTTTTTATTAAATTTAATATTTTATAATAATAAGCATTTACAAATCTAAAAATTATGTCCGCATACAAAATTCCACCAAATATATCCAATATTACATGCTGTTTAACAAATAATGTGGATAATATAATCAATATAGAAATAATTGAAATTATAGAAACGTTTATTTTATTTTTACAATTACTTGCACAAATTGATTTTATCATAAGAAAACTCGTTAATACATGAATACTGGGAAAACAATTGTAAGGATTATCATTTTTATATATCATCATTACAAGTTTAGTTAAAATATCAGTTCCTGTAATTTCTGGTCTAGGTACAGTAGTTTGAAAAAATAGAAAAGTTATATAAGCGGCAATAAGACCTAAATTATAACTTATTACTGTTTTAACAAATGTTTCTTTATCTTTATAGCATATATAAGCCATAGTAAAAAATATAAATGCATACCAAGCTATATAAGGAATTATAAAAATTTTTATAAAAGGTATAGCCATATCAAATTTAGTAACTAAACTATTAGCTTCTTTGTTAAAATTATTTAATATAACATAAAATATATTTAAAGGTACTATAGATAAAATAATACTAAAGCTCAATATATATTCTTTAAAATTTTTTATTTTTAAATTATCTTTTTTAATGATTTTTTGCATATTTTTCCCCCCCTTATTTTTTAGTTAGTGTAAAGTTTTACACTATTTTTTAAATTTAATGCTTATATATAAAGTGTTACATAGTTTTTTAAAATAAAAAAACAATAAATTTTTAATCTAAATTAATTATAAAATGTATATATAATATAAACAAGTTTGTTTATATATTGTTTTTAAAATATTAAAAATTCTTAATTCATCTGATTTTTGTAGACATCAAACATAAAAATTAAATACAGTATAATAAAATAATAATCTAAACATAGAATATTTTCTATTATTTTATCTAAGTAGAGAGGATTATTATTTTACTATATATACTATCTA
Organism: Clostridium sp. USBA 49; assembly: GCF_900167505.1. Lineage (NCBI taxonomy): Bacteria > Bacillati > Bacillota > Clostridia > Eubacteriales > Clostridiaceae > Clostridium > Clostridium sp. USBA 49. Next base: position 11,232 of record NZ_FUYD01000020.1, on the reverse strand, counting down.
TACTAAATATATACTATACTAAGCTTTTAATAATTGGGATATATTTAATAATATAAATTATTATATAATTATATTAATATACAAATATTAATAATGATACAACTATATTTAAATTTATTAATTTATTGTACTTTTCTTCCAACAATCCCAAAATAAATTTGTATAAAAAATATAAAAACTATTCATTTAGCATCATTTTAATGTTAAAATGTAAATTGATTGATTATAACAAGGGTGGTTATATGAATATAGAGTTACAATTTACATCTTTAAAAAATGAACAAAGAAAAAAGAAAAAAAAATTACCTAGAAAAATATTTGATATATTTATTATAGTTTTTATATTAATTAATTCTTTAGGATTATATATAGGTAACATTTTATATAAGCAGACTTTTGAAATAAATACAAGAGAAGAACTTGACCAAATGGAAAAGTATAAAAATACTTTTAATGAAGTAAGATATAATAGCCTTGAAAAAGAAAGTATATCTATTGCTTCTAGAAATAATTATAGGTTATATGGTACATTTATTAAAAATGGGAAAGAAACTAAAAATACCGTTATAATTTTACATGGACTTTCAGGAAGTCGATGGACTGCTATGAAATATGCTGATATGTATTTAGATAAAGGATTTAATGTATTTGTATATGATGGAAGAAATCACGGATATAGTAAAGGAAATAATACAACCTATGGTTTTTTTGAAAGTGATGATTTAGATAAAATTATAGATTTTATATATAAAAAAAATAACGGTGGAATTATTGGAGTTCATGGTGAGGACATAGGTGGAGTCGCTGCCCTACTTCAAGCTAAAAAAAATGAAGATAAAAAAATTGTAAGTTTTTATGTAGTAGATAGTGCTTTTTCTGATTTAAATGAATATTTTACATTAAAATTTAAAAATAAGTATAATCTAAAATATAAATTTTTAATTAAGCCTTTTATATTTTATCTAGATGAGATAAATAGAATTAAAAATGGCTTTTATTTAAACGAAGTTTCACCTATAAATATTTTAAAAGAAATAAAAACTCCTATTATGTTTATACATGGTTCAAACGATAGTGTAGTCCCAAAATCTATGGCAGAAGATATGTATAATGTAAAAGAAAATAATAAAAAAATTTATATAGTACCAAATTCTGAACATGGAGAAACTTATTTTACAGATGAAGATGAATACACTCAAAAAGTTAATGAATTTATAGATTCAGTACTTTTAAAAAGTAATTAAAAATTTAATTATTATTAAAAAGTATTTAAAAAAATACAAATTTAAAAATTATCGTTTATATATAGTGACCAATATTTATTTTTATGAGATAATTATAAAATTTAATACTAAAAATAAGTTTAAAAACCAATTTAAAAACTAAATAAATATTATCTAATTTAATACTAAAAACCATGCATAAAAAGTATATTTTTTATGCATGGTTTTATATTCACTTAAAATATTTATATTTTTATTTTCTATATATTCTTTATATTATTTTTATACCTTAGGTAATCCTTTAACTGGTTTACTTGAATCTGGTTTTACTTCTAAAGTTATAGGATTAGCTCTTTTATCATTTGTTGTTTTATTATCATTTCTTCGCTTCTTTTCTGACTTTGAAACCATAAAAAATCCCTCCTATCATATCTTTATATATTATTTTAGGCATTAATTATTTCTCCACCATTTACATGAATAGTCTCTCCGCTTATATAAGTAGAACTATCAGATGCTAAAAATACATAAGCTGGTGCTAATTCTACAGGCTGACCTGGTCTTTTAAAAGTAGAATTACTTCCAAATTCAGAAACTTCCTGCTTACTAAAAGACGCTGGTATAAGAGGAGTCCAAATAGGACCTGGCGCTACTGCATTTACTCTTATATTTCTACTTGAAAGAGATAATGCTAAAGAACGTGTAAATGTAGTTATAGCTCCCTTTGTTGCTGAATAGTCTATTAAAGTTTTATGTCCTTTATAAGCAGTTACTGAAGAAGTATTTATTATTATACTTCCTTCTTTCATATGTGGCAAACAAGCTTTTGTCATATAGAACATAGAAAAAATATTTGTTTTAAATGTTCTTTCAAGTTGTTCTTTTGTTATATCTTCTATGCTGTTTTGAGTATGTTGTTCTCCAGCATTATTTACAAGTATATCTATTTTATTAAAAGTGTTTATAACTTCTTTAACAGCTTCAAAGCAAAAACTTTCTTCTCCAATATCTCCTGCTATTGTTATACATTTTCTTCCTTTACTTTCAATTATTTTTTTAGTCTCTTCTGCATCCTCGTGTTCGTTTAAATAAATTATAGCTACATCTGCTCCTTCTAAAGCATAAGCTACTGACACTGCTCTTCCAATACCACTGTCTCCTCCTGTTATTATAGCTGTCTTATTTTGTAATTTATTAGAAGCTTTATAATTAGGGTCTTCAAATATTGGTCTTGGATTCATATTTTTTTCTATCCCTGGCTGTTTATCTTGCTTTTGAGCTGGTATTTTAGTTGGAAAATTTTTTAATGCATCCATTTAATTTACCTCCATAAAATCAGATTAAAATTTATAAAAAAACATAAGCTATAAAATATATTATTTATAAAATTCATCTTATTATTCAATGTAATAGTTTTACACAATTTAAAGATACTAATTATATAAATAGGCGATTGCAGAATATTAGTACAATATTGAAAGGCTTTATGCTAAGTTTCTCATATAAATTAATACAATTTTTATTAAAAAGTGGAGAAAAACATATATATTTTATTTGAAAATCGTTAAATTCAATGTATTAGAATTCTGCAAATGCCTAAATTATATAAATACGAGGAGGAATGATAAAAATGAAAAAAAATAATTATAAAAAAATTTTTTCATCAAATAATCTTGGGAAACAAGACACTGCCTCTTGGGCAAATATAGAAAAACAAAAGCCTTTATCAAATGTAGGCATTCCTAATGAAACAGAAGTTATAAATGCTAAAGAATATGTTGATTCAAATGAAAAGTAAAAAATAAAATTAAAATTTTCAAACCATTAAAAAATTCAGGCTATTGATAAAATATATATCAATAGCCTGAATATAATTTAACTTTTTATTAAAATTTAAGTTCCAAAGTTTTATTTTCTTTGTTTCTTACTATTTCTATTTTTACAACATCCCCTTCTTTATGATTATTTTTAATTTCATTTATATCATTAATTGAAGTAACTTTTTTACCATCAAATTTTACTATAACATCTCCTGCCTTTAAGCCTGCTTTTTCAGCAGAAGAAAATTCTTCTACATCTTGTATATAAACTCCTATAGGTAAATCATAATTCTTTGATATATTTTCATCAACATCAATAGCTGATATTCCAATTTTAATTAATTGTTTTGTCAAACTTTCTATTTTAGGAGTTATGGAATTTATTGGTATGGCAAATCCTAAACCTTCAACTCCATTCCCACCAAGTTTTGCAGTATTTATTCCTATAACTTTACCTTCAGAATTTACAAGAGGTCCTCCGCTGTTTCCAGGATTAATAGCTGCATCAGTTTGAATTAAAGTAAGTTTTTTATTGTCTATTTCAATTTCTCTATTAAGTGCACTTATAACTCCAGTAGTTACTGAGCCTAATAGCTCTTTCCCAAGAGGATTACCTATTGCTATTGCTAATTCACCTACTTGTAAACTGCTTGAATCTCCAAATTCTGCTACAGCAGGTACTTTAATATCATCTGTTATTTTAATTACTGCAACATCCATATTTTCATCATAATTTACAACTTTAGCATTTACTTCTTTACCTGTACTTAAAATAACTTTAACTTCTTGTGCTCCATCTATAACATGGTAATTTGTAAGTATATATCCTTCTTCATTAAAAATAACTCCTGATCCCATACCTTCTACTTCTTTTCCTTGAATTTGGAGCCCATATATATTTTCTGTAGTTATACTTTTAGTAGCTACACCTACTACTGCAGGTGATACTTTTTTTACAATTTCAGAAACCCCTGATGCTAAATTTTTAGTTGAAACAGTTGTTACAGCTGATGTAGTATTTGATGAATTACTATTTACAGTTTTGCTTAATTCGCTTTCGTTTTGAACACTTGTTTCTATACTTTTATATAATGGTGTATTTTTAAATATTGAAAAATTAGGAAGTAAATATAACGTTCCTACAGCAGCTGCACTGCCTCCTATAACTGAAAAAATAAGTCCTACAGCTATATAAGAAGTTATTTTTTTCTTTATTCCCATAATATATCCCTCCATAAAATATAATTTATTTTTCTTTCTAAATAAATGATATTTTATTTTTGTGGCAATTTAATGTAAGCTTTATTAACAAAATTAAAATAATATATGAGTATTTTTTTACGGCTTAACAGATTGTATACATTTTTAAATAAATAGCAATAAAAAAACTGTATTATAAAAAAAGAAACTGCTACGAAGCTAACTAAATAGTTAGCTTCGTAGCAGAGATCCTTTTACATTATATTTTTAGTTAAAATATATAGGTCCTCTTCTTCTTGACCTGTTTCTTTTTATTTTTAGTGTTATCATTGCTATAATAATTATTAACATTAAAATGACTAATAATGTCCCTACATAAAATATAATATTTTCTTTAAATACATCTTTTGTAGATACAGTAGTATACAATTTGTAATTTTTAACTGCTTCTCTTTCTTTTAAAGTAAAAGTACCTACAGAATTTTTAGAATTTAGATTCCATACATTAAGCTTTTCTATATTATATTCTTCTTTAGCTTCCGCTTTATTTACACTATTTTCATAATATTTTACATCATCATTAACTACAATAGGAGCTTGTATTGTTTTTTCCGGTCCAAAAAATCTAAAAAGTTTATATTTCAAAGTTTCTGTTTTTAAAGTATCACCTTTTTTATGAACAACAACAGGTTTTTGGTTATAACTCCAATCTATAATTTTTTTCATATCTTCAAAAACAACAGAATCATTATAATCATAAGCAGATTTCATAACTACTCCAACCATTTTTCTACCATTTCTTTCGAAAAATGCCACAAGTACTCTTCCTGCAGGATCAGTGTAACCAGTTTTACCGCCTAAACATCCATCAATGCCAAGAAGTTTATTTCTATTTTCTATATCTGCCATTGCTCCAGTAGAAGTAGTTAATCTGCTTTTACTTTTAGCTAAAGTTTCTCTTACCCATTGATTTTTAAATGCTTCTCTTGCAATAACACTTAGATCATATGGTGTAGTATAGTGATTTTTATCATGAAGTCCATTAGGAGTAACAAAATGAGTATTTTTAAGTCCAAGTTTTTTTATTCTCTCATTCATTAGCTCTTCGAATTTACTGCTATCTCCACTTACACTATCTGCTATCATATAAGCTGAATCATTAGCTGAAAATATTAAAAGAGCATCCATAACATCTTGTGCTTTCATACTTTCACCAACCTGCATTTTAATAAGTGTTTTATCTATGGAATATGCTGGTTGTTCTTTTGCACTTTCTGTATACTTTATTTCATCATTTTTATTTTTATTTTCAGCAAAAAGTAAAGCAGTCAAAAGCTTTGTAGTACTAGCAGGATAATATTTATCATCTATGCCATTTGCGTATATTATCTCTCCAGTATCCATATCAATAGTTATACCTGCTTTACCTTCAATTTTAGGCATATCATTTTCTGCAGCTTTAGTATATCCAGCATTGGTAAAAATTAATACTATTGCCATAATACTGCTAATTAAAATACGTTTCATATTTGCATCTCTCCATCTTTAGATTTTTTTATACCTAAATAAGTATATCATCTAAAATATAATCGGACAAGCAATTGTAATATTTTAACATTAATAATAGGTAGCAATTTTTCACTGCTACCTATATAACTCTTTTTATAGCCATTTATACTCTAAACCTATATCCAACACCCCAAACTGTTTCAATATATTGTGGCTCTGATGGATTTAATTCAATTTTTTCTCTTATTCTTCTTATATGTACTGTAATTGTAGCATTATCCCCCATAGCATCTAGTCCCCAAATTCTTTCAAAAAGTTCTTCTCTTGTAAACACTCTATTGGGATTTTCTGCTAAATATAAAAGTAAATCATATTCTTTTTGGGCTAAAACCACTTCTTTGCCATTTACAAATACCTGCCTAGATTTTTTCCTGATTTCTAGTCCTCTTATTATAAGGATATCATTTTCTAATTTGGAATTAAATTTATTTTTAAGCCTTTCATAATTTTGAATATGAGATTTAACTCTTGCAACTAATTCTCCAGGACTAAAAGGTTTTGTTATGTAATCGTCTGCTCCTAGACTTAATCCCTTTATTTTATCAATTTCTTCTTTCTTTGCAGAAACTAATAAAACTGGTATATCTTTATGTTCATTTATTATTTTTAAAATATCAAGTCCATCTATTTTAGGCAGCATAATATCTAATATTACTAAATCATATTTATTTTCTTTTATTTCATTTAACCCTGATACTCCATCTTGGCATATTTTAACTTCAAATCCAGAAAGTTCTAAATAATCCCTTTCAAGTTCTGCAATGCTTAAATCATCTTCAATTATTAATATATTCTTCATAGTTTCCTCTACCCTCAGTTAATTTTATTAATGATATTATAATGCTTATTCCTTCATTTCCATGACTTACAGCCCAAATTTTTCCATCATGTCCTTCTACAATTTGCTTAGCAATAGCAAGGCCAAGCCCACTTCCTTTTGCACCACTTCTTGCAAAATCTGCCCTATAAAATCTATCAAATATTTTATTAATTTCAGTTTCTTTAATTCCTTTACCATTATCTCTTATTTCAACAATTACACTTGTACTAGTTTCTCTAAACTTTATAATAATTTCTCCTTGTTTTTTGTCCATGTATTTGCAAGAATTATCTATAATATTTACTATAACTCTTCTCATTCTTTCTCTATCAATCATAACGAATTGAGAACTTTTTAAATTATTTTCAAACCTTATTTTTATATTTAATTTTAAAATTTCAGGCAGCATTTCTTCAATACAAAAATTAAAGTATTCCACTATATTTGTTTTTTCAAAATTAAAAGGAAGCTGATTTAAATCAAGCTTTGAATATAAAAGCAGATCATCAATCATTAAATCTATATGTTCAGCTTTAAAATATATTGTTTTTAAATAATTTTCTATCTTTTCTTTAGTATTTGCAACTCCATCTAAAATACCTTCTACATAACCTTTTATAGAAGTTATAGGTGTTTTTAAATCATGAGAAATACTAGATATAATCATTTTACGATTATCATCATATTTCATTTTAGTATCTATAGAATCTTTAAGCTGTATTCTCATAATTTCAAAATCATGACAAAGCTCTTTTATCTCTTTGTCCCCTTCTTCAATAATTTCACAATTTAAATTTCCACTGCTAATTTCAGAAGCAGCCCTTTTAAGTGAATTAATAGGTTTTATTATTTTCATTGAAATTTCATATGACATAATTATATTTACACCTATAAAAGATATAATAAAAACTAAAACAATAACTATTAAAAACTTATTAAACCTATTACTTTTTTCAAATGGGGCTAATAAAATCACTTTTGATTTAACTCCATTTTTTAGCACTACATCTACATCTTCAATAATATAAGTTAAATTATTTATATTAATGCTTTTTTCAAAAGAATTACCTTTTAGTATTTCTTTAATTTTTTCAACATCAATTTTAGTAAACTCCTCTGGAAAGACCATATCAGAGTGTTCATCAATTATTATATATTTCCCGTTAAATTTTGAAAGGCTAGAAGATAAATATTTTTCAAAATCATCTTTTGTAATTTCATCATTTTGTTTTGGTATGCTATTTTTAATGCTAAAAAGTTCCGAGTTTATTTTAGCAAATTTTTTAATATTATTATAACTTATATCTCTATTAAAAAATGTTGAAGATATAAAAAAAATAAAAAAAGTAACAATAAAAGTTATAATAAATGGAGTTATAATTGTAACAGTATTAGAAATAAGGAGCCTTTTTTTTATATTCATGTAATCACCTTAAAAGTCTTTTTTATCAAAAAGATAATAACCTAATGTAAAAAATATTATACCATAACTTAGCATAAGCATAAATTTTCTAATAATTTTAAATATTGGCATAGGGTTTATTATCCATAATTTATACCAATCTAACATTGAAGTGAAAAGTATACCTGAATATTTTGAAAAAACTATTTCAATAATTTTAAAAATTATAAAAATAAATATTGATGTAAAGAAAACCCCTGTACCGTTTTTTATTAGATTTGTTAAAATTATAATAACTAAAGCTAATATTATCATAGGTATTAAACTTACAGTATAAGAAATTATAATATTAATAAATCCTCTTAATGTAAATGAGTTTGAATTAAATATAAATCCTGTAAGCATTGAAACAATCATTATAAAATATAAATTAAATAATATATAAATTATTATTGAAGTTAATTTTGCAGTAAAGAATTTAAACCTTGTTATAGGCCTTGTAAGTGCAATTTTCATAGTATTTTGTGAAAATTCACCTGAAAAACTGTCTATTGTTATAAGTGCTGTAAATAAAGGTAAAATAGTATTAACAATAGCAGAAAGTACAAGTATAGGAAAATTCATGTTTGAAGCACCACGAAGACCAAATCCACTTCTAAGTCCTAATATACCAGCCTGACCTATTATAATAAAAATAATTGATATTATTACTGCTACTAAAAGCTTGTTCTTTTTATAAAGTTTTTCTATTTCATTGATTAAAGCTGTATTAAATCCTGCCATTTCTTTCTACCTCGCTAACAAAATAATTTTCAAGTGAAGCATAATTATTTAAAATATTTTTAGTAGTATCTACATTAAGCATTCTCCCATTGTATAAAACTCCAATCCTATTACAAGTAAGCTCCACATCATGAATAAGATGACTAGATATAAAAAAAGTTGTTTTTTCTTCTTTTGCAAGATTTTTTATTATATTCCTCATATCAATCATTCCTTCAACATCAAGGCCATTAAAAGGCTCGTCTAATATAACCACTTCAGGTTTTGATAAAATTGCCGCCGCAATCCCTAAACGCTGTTTCATTCCAAGAGAGAATTTTCTTGGCTTTTCATTTTTATATTTGATTAATGAAGTAAGCTCTAAAACTTCATTGATTCTTTTATCATCTATATTTTTATAATATCTTGAAAATTGTTTTAAATTTTCATAAGCGGTTAAAAAAGGATATGATTCTGCTGTTTCGATAATACAACCTACATACTGCATAGCTTTTTCAAAATTTCCCAAAATACTGTAGCCATTGATTTTAACTTCACCACTGTCAGGTTTTATAAGTCCAGTCATAACTTTCATAGCTGTGGTTTTACCCGCTCCATTAGGTCCTAAAAATCCAAAAATATCTCCTTTATATATGTCTAGATTTATATCTATAATACCTCTGCCATTTTTATATTGCTTTGTTAAATTTTTTATCTCAATAACTTTTTCCATAGCTACCCCCAATAAATAATTTTATTACGGGCAGACTTAAACTTAAATCTGCCCAATATTTAATTGTTAATTTAAAACTAATCAAAAACTCTTTGGAACTGACTATTATATATTCTTGTATCAGTTTGTTTAAAAGTAAATTGTATAGAAGCTGAATAAGGATCTAATCCAAAGTATCCAGATGTATTATTATCTGCTGAACCTCCTATTTTATTAAACTCACCATTATATGGATATTCCTGAAATTTAGCTTCAAACTTAAAATCTTTCGCATTTGATAAATATTCTTCATAGCCTTTTAAATATTCTTCATGATATCTTCCTAATGCAGTATTTTTATCTATTTTTTCAACTTCAACAATTCGTTCACCTATTTTTTGGTATTTCCCATCTTTTTCTATTATTATATTATTTTTATAAGTACCAATATAAAGTTCAGGTTTTAAACTAGTACTTGGATCTGAAAATGCTTTACTTTTTTCAACTTTCTTACCAGAAGTATCAGGTTTATTAACAACTGTTGAATTAATATTAGATACTTTAAACAAAAATTCAAATGTTAAATTGTGTTCACTGCCTTTATCATCTTTGCCATATAATACTCCAGTACCTAAAGCATTTTGAATTAAGCCATTTTTATCTACAATAGTTTTACCTTTAGCTTCTTTTATAAATACATCCTTAGTTATCTTAGGTAATAAATTATCATCTGTATTGCTGTTTCTTTGCCATAAAAAATGGCTTTTAATTTGATAAGAAACCACTGCATTTATTAAACTTGGAATTTGTGCTTCACTTAAAGAAACTGATATTTCTTTACTATTATCATTATTTTCGGAGACTATAACAGAATCTTTAAGATTTCCTATAAGAGCATCTGCTATTTTTTCTAAATCCTCTGCCTCCTTTTCTTTAAAAGGATTTTTAATCCAAAAGCCTTCTTTACTATTATCCTGTTCTACTATATAGTAAATATCATCATTACTGTTATAATTTACATATCCGTTTTTATCCCTGTAATAAATTGTCTCTGTCTTTCTTTTTCCTTCTGTAGTAATTGTAGTATTCTCACAAGCATTTTTCTTTAGATCATATTTATTTACTGAATTTTGTGAAGCAATTATCTTTCCGTTATCTTTTAATACAAAAGACATATCTATGGTATAATTTGAAAGCTTATTAGTAAAACTTTCTGCTGAATATTTAACAGAATCTTTAAACTGTTCATAACCGCTTTTTGATGTTACTTCAGCAAATGCAGTTGTAGCAAAAAGCATAATCCCAACTGTAAAGCTTGTAATCATAGCTGTTTTCTTACTCATTTTCACTTATTAACATCTCCTTTTTTTAATATTGCATAGGAAAGCTTTCCATATTTTAATTATATAGTCAATATCTCTAATTTTAATAAACTAATTATTAAGAAAATATAAATTCCATTTTTCTTTTTCTAAAGAAAGTTATTTATAAATTATATAAATTCTTTATATAAATAAAAAGTCATACATAAATTAGGAAATATCCTTCTTTATGCATGACTTTTTTATAAAATTGCCTAAATACTTATTTGACTTATAGATATTAATATACTATTTTATTCTTCTTTTTTACCTTCAAAAGCATTTATATACATTTGTTTTATTTCACTTATTAAAGGATATCTTGGATTTGCTCCAGTACATTGATCGTCAAAAGCTTGTTCT
>NZ_FUYD01000019.1:0-22167 GCF_900167505.1 Clostridium sp. USBA 49 | reverse complement strand
TTTCTTTGTTTGCTAGAATTATTTCTATTTTCGTGCCATTATCAGCGCTGCTTGCTTTAAAATATCATTTTCCATCATCAATTGTTTATTTTCCTTACGGAGACGTATTAGCTCGTTCTCTTCCTCGGTACGATTATCTTTGGCCTTGAAAGACCCAGAATTGCTATAATCATTTACCCACTTTATTATTGTTGATTTTGCTATTTGATATTCTCTTGATATCTCTGATGTTGATTTACCATTTTGTTTTAGTGCTACTATTTGCTTTTTAAAATCATCTGTATAATTTTTTATTTTTCCAGCCATGATAATTTCTCCTTCTCCTATTTTTATATATCATATCATGACCGAATATTTATTGTCTAATTAATTGTAACCTATCCAGTTTTAATTTTTGTAATGGTTGGCATAGGAAATATAGTAGATGTTCATTTGATTAAAAACGGTAGTGCGATTCGTACTGCTGTTATTTTTTTCTACATTTCAAATGAAGGTATAAGCATTATTGAAAATTCAGCAAAGGTTGGACTACCAATACCTCAAAAATTAAAGGATGTTTTAAAACAGCTAAATAAGGAGGATGAAAACAATGGCTAGATTATGTTTTGACTATGGACATGGCGGAAACGATAGTGGTGCTTGCTATAATGGCAGGAAAGAATCCAATGATGTATTAATTTTAGGTAGAGCTGTGGCAGCAGAGATTAGAAGGCATGGAGTGCTTGTTGATGAAATAAGGACTTCTGATGTTACGATAAGTCTGCAGGATAGAAGTAAATTTGAAAATAGAAACACCTATGACTATTTTATATCCTTCCACAGGAATGCTTATCAACCTGAAAAAGCAAAAGGAGTAGAAACATATACTTATTTAAATGCAGGAGCAAAGTCTAAAGGCTTAGCAGAAAGGATACAAGCTGGACTTGTGTCTTTAGGTTTTGTAAATAGAGGGGTTAAGCAAACTGACTTTCATGTATTAAGAGAAACCAAGGCTCCGGCAGTATTAATTGAGATAGGCTTCATTGATAACACAGGAGATAATAATTTGTTTGATGCTAAAAGAAATGAAATAATAAAGGCAATAGCAAAAGCTATATTATCACAGATAGGAATTAACTATGTAGAAACTTCACCACAGACTGCAGAAACACCACAGATATCAAATGGACAAACTCTTTATAGGGTTATGGCAGGTTCTTACTCAGTAAGAGAAAATGCTGAAAATCAAGTTCAAAAGCTTAAAGCAGCTGGCTTTGATGCTACAATTATGATTTTTAATAAGTAATCGTTACTCATAGAGGGGTAGCGGTTTTTATTTTGAGGAGGGCATGAAATGCAGTCAAAAGAAGTAAATAGTGTACCATATTTAATAAGCAGGTCTATTTTAAAGGAGCTTCTTGAAGATGGACTTATAACTGAAGAAGAGTTTTCAAAGATAGATGCTGAAAATAAAAAGACCTTTAATAAATAGATTTAGGGCTTGAGGTAGCAATACTTCAGGCCCTTACTTTTTTAGTATTTTTTATATGTTCCCACAGAACAATTAACTTGATGTAAGGCAGTGGTAGAGGTAACATGTGACTACCCTGAAGAGAGGAGGATTTTAAGTGAAGAAAATAACTACGATAGCAGTAAAAAATAAGGGTGCCATAGATGATAAAAAGCTAGAAAAGACAAGGGTTTGTGCTTATTGCAGAGTAAGTACAGATAGCTTAAAGCAAGCAGAGTCCTTTGAAATGCAGACTATTTTTTATGAGGACTATATTAAAAAGAAGATAGAATGGGAGTTTGCAGGGATATACGCAGATCAGGGGACAACAGGAACAAAAACAGATAAAAGGCTTCAGTTTAAAAAGATGATTAAGGACTGCGAACTTGGAAAGATAGATTTAATAATAACAAAATCAATATCAAGATTTGCAAGAAATACAGCTGATTGTTTAGAAGCAGTAAGGTACTTAAGAAGTCTTAATGTTGGAGTTTATTTTGAGAGGGAAAATATAAATACTCTCGGAGCTGATAGTGAACTTATACTCAGCATTTTAAGCTCCATTGCACAGGATGAAGCAAGGAGCATGTCAGAAAACATAAGATGGTCCTTCCAGAAGAAGTTTAAAGAAGGGAAGATACAGATTAACACAAAAAGATTTCTCGGCTATGACCTTTCAGAGGATGGAAAGCTTATAGTAAATCCAGAGGAAGCAAAAATAGTAAAGAGAATCTTTAGAGAATACTTAGATGGCAAAAGTTTAAATGGTATAAAGGATGGACTTGAAAAAGATAAGATAAAAACAGCTACAGGAGCTTACACTTGGCATGGCAGTGCAATAAAAGGTATCTTAAGTAATGAAAAATACTACGGTGATTTAATTCTCCAGAAAACTTATACTGTGGATTTTCTGAACAATAAAAAGAGAAAGAACAAGGGGGAGGTTCCACAGTATATTGTTGAAGGACATCATGAAGCAATTGTATCTAAAGAAGATTTTTTAAAGGTACAAGCCATGATGAGTGAGAGGGCAGCACAGTTTGGAAATGTTCCAGAAATAAGACACAAATATAATCAGCGATATGCCTTTAGTGGAAAGCTTATATGTGGTAACTGCGGAGCTACTTTAAAAAAGAAGATTGTGGAACAGCAAAGCTAAATCAAAACAAGTAGTATGGTTATGCAAAACATATATTAATGAAGGAAAAAGCTCCTGTAATATGAAGGCATTAGATGATATAACACTAAAGGCTGTATTTGTAAGGGTATTCAATAGGCTATATGAATACAAAGAAGATTTTGCAAAAGCTTTTACTGACAATATAGAGAAGGTTCTAAAGCAAGGTGCAAAATGTGAGGATGCTTTTAAGCTTGATAGAGATATTTCAAATATAAATGAAGAAATAAAAAGCCTTGTGAGGCAGCAGATAAAAGGTGAATTAAGAGAAGATGAATTTGATAAGAAATATATAGTTCTTAAGAAAATGCTTGAAGATTTACAAGTAAGAAAAGAAGCCCTAAATATTGATAGCAACAAGTATGATGAAATTTTAAAGAGAACCGCAGAAATTAAAAGAATAATCAATTTGAGAGAAACTGCTCTTGTAGAGTTTGATGATGATATATTTGAAGGATTAATTGAAAAGGTGGTTGTTATAACACCAACATATTTAGAGTTTCATCTTAAAAATGGGATGAAGGTGGAAGAAGAATTTATAAAGAAGAGAGGCATTAATGGCCTTCAGTAGAGGAGGAGAGTTATGGCAAAGGTTTCAGTAATTCCAGCAAGACAACAAGTGCAAGTGATAGACGGAGTTTCTAGGGAGAGAAAGAAAAGAGTGTGTGCATACTGTAGAGTAAGTACCGATACGGAAGAACAGCTGACAAGTTATGAAGCTCAAGTTACCTATTATGAAAATTACATAAGAAGTAAACCAGAGTATGAGTTTGCAGGCATCTTTGCAGATGAAGGGATAACTGGTACAAACACAAAGCATAGAGTTGAGTTTAATAGAATGATTGAAGCTGCTCTGGCAGGCCAGTTTGATATGATTATTACTAAATCAATTTCAAGGTTTGCACGTAACACCCTTGACTGTCTTAAATATGTGAGGCTTTTAAAAGAAAAAGGAATAGGGGTGTACTTTGAAAAAGAAAATATTGATACCTTGGATTCAAAAGGAGAGGTTCTTCTTACAATCTTAAGTTCCCTTGCACAGGATGAATCGAGAAATATTTCAGAGAACAGCAGATGGGGTATAGTTAGAAGATTTCAGCAGGGAAAGGTAAGAGTTAATCATAAGAGATTCCTTGGATATGATAAGGATGAAAATGGGGAGCTAATAATAAATGAACAAGAAGCAGCGGTTGTTAGAAGAATATATGATGAATACTTGGGTGGCCTAGGATATAAGTCGATTGCATTAAAGCTTGAGGCAGAGGGGATTAGAAACGGTTCAGGAAAAGTTAAATGGCATGATTCTAATATAAAGCAGATACTTACAAATGAAAAATATATGGGTGATGCCCTTCTTCAAAAGACAATAACAGTGGATTTTTTAACACATAAAAGAGTGAAGAATAAAGGAGAGGCTCAGCAATACTATGTTGAAGACAGCCATCCAGCTATAATATCAAAGGAAGCATTTCAGAAGGTGCAGGAGGAAATAGAAAGGCGAGCAAAAATGCAGGGCTGCACAAATGAAACTAGAAGTAGACATTCCAACAAATATGCCTTTTCAGGAAAGCTAATATGCGGTAATTGTGGTAGTAAATTTAGAAGAAAGAGATGGGGCCAGACAGAAAAATATAAAAAGTATGTGTGGATTTGTGTTAACCACGCTAATAACGGAAATGAAGCCTGTGATATGAAAGCTGTAGATGAAGAAAAGCTAAAGGCAGCATTTGTAAGGTCTATAAATAAAGCCATTCAAGCCAAAGATACCTTTATTAAAACTATGATTGAGAATATAAATAATGTTTTAGAAAGCAGAAGAGAAGATGCAGAGCTTCAAGAAATTAATACAAGGTTAGAAGAACTGAAAGAACAAATGCTTAACCTGGTAAGGTTAAATTTAAGAAGTGGATTGGATAGTCTGATTTATGATGAGGAGTATCAAAGTTTAGAGCAGGAGATGCAGGAATTAAAACAGAGGAAAGCAGCATTTGATAATACAGAATTAATTAGGGATAAGGCTTTAAAGAAAGCAGAGGAGATTGAAAAACTGTTAAGTAGCAGGCAGGAGCTACTAAAAAGGTTTGATGATTATTTATTTACTGAAATGGTTGAGCAGGTACGTATAGTTTCTTTAGTAGAGGTTGAGTTTATTTACAAGACTGGGCTAGTAATTAAAGAAATATTATAATTATTGGAGTTTAGATAAAAATTGATGAATCATTATGTTATAATGTGGGTGTATTTGATTAAATAAGTACATCCATTTTTTTGAAAGTAGGGATTTTCAATGATACAGATAGATTGGAGGCAGTTTGGAAGAAAATTTGAAAGCTTACAAGCATCATTTGAACAGTTATGCCATTATTTATTTTGTAGGGAATTAAAAATAACAAGTACTGTCTCGGCGGATCACAATCAAAAAGGTTTAGAAACAAAGCCAGTTAAGTTTCAGGATAAATACTACGGATACCAAGCTAAATTTTTTGAGAAGAGTATTAATTACACCCAGATAAAGGAGTCGATAAAAAATGCTTTGGATGAATTTGAATGTGAATTAGATTATATATTTATTTACCTAAATACAGGTGCAAAAACTAGTTGTGATAGTGCTAAAAATATTGTAAAGATGGCAAAAGATAAGGGAGTAGAGATAGTTTGGAAGGATGTTACTTCTATAAGCACAATGTTAGCACAGCCTTCAAATATAGATTTAGCACAGGCATTCTTTGGAATTGGAGACGAATTTAAATTTATAAAAGAAAGTACAAATAAGGATGTAATTACACTGCTGCAATCTAACGAATATATAGATTTGCCAATAATTGCGGATAATAATAAATATTTGTTTAGTAACTTATCAAATATGGTCCTTAAGGGGCAAGACAAAGTTTCACTATTCATAGGTAATCCTGGTTCAGGTAAAAGCATTTGTATGCACAAATTTTTTCAAGTATATTCAGGTTTAAATAAAAAAGATGAAAAAGGTATGTTTGAGACTATTGAAAAGAACAATGCTGTTCCTATGTTAATAAATCTAAAGTATTGTTCAAAGGACTCGTTAGAAAACATAATTAGAAATAGACAAAATGATTATGGCATAAGAGAGGAAATAAAAAACTTTATATATTTATTGGATGGGCTGGATGAAATATCAGAAAACGATGTTGAAATAACTCTTCATTATATTAAAGAACTGGTTAATAAATCTAGTACTTGTAAAGTTATAATTTCATCAAGGAAAGAAAGTATTAATAGAATCTTAATTAAGAGTTATTTCCCGAACTTAAAGGAGTACACAATTGGAGATCTATGTGAAGAAGATATAAAAAAATACTTTGAAGCTAAGAATAATACAATAAAGTTAGAGTTGCTAGATAAACTAAAAAGTGAAAATAAACTATTAACAGAAATTAAAGATATCTTATTGGTTAAATCATTATGGGATGTTATAGATAAACATAATAATAAGAATTGCATTCTTGATATTCTTAGGCTAAAAGTGGAATCAATTATTGATAAGGCAGAACATCAAAAAGTATTAAATCAATTAAACATACCTAATCCAAAGAAAAATGAAATAATAGAATTAAATAAGACAATTTCATATGAAATGCAAAAGAAATTTGTTTTAAATTTTTCTTATAAGGAAATCTATGACATAGTACTCAATAAATATCCACGAATTGATTATAAAGCTGCTAATAAGATTGTTGGTTATCTGGCTGAGAGTTTTTTTGAAAATAATTATAATGAGGAAACGCTTAGTAATTTTTCATATGTATATCAGCATAGGAGATTTCAAGAATACTTTTTTACATTAAGGCTAAAAGAAAAGTTTGAGAAAAATCCTAATATTTTAAGAGAATTGCGTGTATTATCAAATAGAAAGTTTTTCGAAGATTTTTTTCTAGAGCTGCTGCGAAAGGAATACACAGCAAAGAATGATATAGGAGGCATGCTTGAGCTCAATCTTATTAATGTATACTTGGGAAAAAGTGAAGACTGGGGAGCAGATGATCCAGCCTATTTATATTCCTATGAACTAACAGAAGCAATTGCATCACAAAGGGATGAAATGTTTGAATCGCTTATGTCAGAAGAAACATTACCAATTGCAGAGCATTTAAGTGGAGACATAGAAAAAATAGTTCAAGAAATAGAATATAGAAATAGCGATAAGCGATACATAAATAGGCTACCAGATCCAATACAAGAAAAAGCACAGAGTATAGTAAGGAATATAGCAATCTGCTGGCAAAATGGAAAGTTCACGTTTGCTAAAGAACTAGATAAAAGAATGTGTCAATTAGTTGAAGATGTGAAGTTAAATAATAATAAGTATTTAAAATATATTTCATCTGCAATTAGAGAAGAAATAAAAAATTATTTATACATTCTTCTAGTCATTCGTGGAAATAAATCTTCAGATGTTCTTGAAAATTATGTTAGACAGCTCTATATTAACGATAATAAGGGATATAAACTTGCTGAGACGGATGATGAGAAGATTATTAAGGCATTTTTTAGTGTTATATTAGATAAAGAAAATACCGAAATAGTTGAGCTGATAAATTTAATTAATGATAAAGAATTGGTTACATTATTAGAGATATTTTGCTCAACTGACTATTTGCATTACCTAAAAAATAATAATGTTGTTGAAGCATTATCGGCTAGAATAAAGCAGGTGCCTGAAAAGGTAATCTTGGAAAATGAAATGATAATAGCATTTAAACGGTATTTAAAATTGGATATTTCAGACAATGAAAAAGATGCAATTGATAGGTTCTGGGGTAGTTTGAGCAAAGAAAGAGCTATAGATTTATTTACTCATAAAGGATATCATCAAATTTATTCATTTATAACTGTGGCTTGTGATAAGTATTCAGATTTTGTTGAAATGGGATTTGTTGATGTAAGGAATGTTTATATTCAACTTTATAAAGGGTATTTTGATTTGTTAGAAAATAAGACCAGCATTGGAAAAGTAGCTAAAAGGTTTTGTGATTGCAATGAACTGTTATCTGTTTCAAAATCTATAAACTATAAGTATTATTTTTCTAAAGTTTGGGCGAGTATTTTTGCTAAGTCATCATTAGGCATAGATAAATTGCTAAGAATAAAAGAATACTTATATTTACATACAGAACAAATCAGCATGCTTATGCTATTTTGTGAAATAAAGAGAAAGAATTTAGAACTATTTAAAAAAATAGTTGATATTAGTGAGATAGAAGAGATTGAAAAAACACTTGTAAAAAATGGGCCCGAATTCACATTCAGTATTCAAGACAATGTAAATAGTTGGTTTCACTTAGCATATCTGTATTCAAGCTTTAACGAAACTAAAAGTATAAATTGTATTTCAAATGGGATTAACAAAGGTATTCTAAGGCATGGGTGGAGAAAAGACAGCATTGTAGATATTGATCTTATTAATTCTCTTGAGATAATGGTGGATAATAAATTTTTTAATAGAGAAGATACTAAAAAGATTATAAAGCGGATTTTCAACTATCTCACCTATTTGGGAAAAATTACCGATGAATCTGGAGATTGGAAAGCCTTCGAGAAACTACTCAAAATTACAAGTAGAATAGATATAAAACTTGCAGAACAATTTTTAAAAATGTTGGAGGAAGAAGATTTAATATTTAATGAATTAGTGACGATTGTGCTAATTGAAAAAGTTTATCAAACAGAGAGTCTAAGTGATTTGCAAGAAATAATGGGATTTTACAAAATAGAAAATGATGGTTACTATGGTAGGCGGCATGATTTATATTATCTGGAGAAAATTAAAGTTTTTTTAGAGGTTTTAGATTCAGGTATATTTGAAGATGAAGAGGAAAAAAAGGCTTTTGATAAGGCATACTTTTGTTTTGAAAGTATTAAGAGGTATAGTGGAGATACTAAAATAGGAGATGTAGAATTATATAATAGATATAAACATTACTGTGAAGTGTATGATAAGAAATGTAATGCTGAACTCGAAACATATAAGCCTGAAATATATTCTAAGCCAAAAGACAAACTTACTGATAAAGGACTAAAGGTTCTTCTAGACTCAGTAGTGGACACAACAACATTAATTGAAGTTTATAAAAAACTAAATGAACCATATGTTTTAATAGAAAAACCAGAAACATGGAGAAACCTTATTGACAAGACGTATAGCATTACTTCCTCATTAGAATTGTTTTTTGATTACTTGAAGAATATCTATTACTTGCACTTTCACTATTCATCAAATTCAGATTATGTTCATTATGCAGTAGCTTATGCTTTTAGTAGAACAGAGATGCGTCAAGATATGCTAGACTTTATTTATAAAAATAGCGGGCATGGAGGTTTCTACGCTTTAATTAAGGTTTATGAAATAAATGGGAATAAGGAACAGTGTATAAAGCTTTTCAATAGGTTTATAAGGTTCTGCGATTTTTTAGTCTTTGCTTAATTATACTGTTTCCTTTTAAGCCTTTTGGCTTACTACATGCATGTTGAGTGTGTTGTGATGATAGAGAAGAAATAGGAATGACATTATTATTACTTATAGCTTTTAAAGAGTAATAAGTATGTATGCTTAGGAGCGGAAGAGAACCAAAAATATATTAATGTAGAAATAATATTTGAAAAAGAAAATATCAAAACTTTATCAGGGGATGGAGAGCTTATGCTAACCGTCCTCTCTTCTTTTGCACAGGAAGAAAGCAAAAATGTCAGCGACAGCTTAAAATGGAGGGTAAAGAAGAAGTTTGAACGAGGAAAGCTGATTATAAATACCACAAGATTTTTAGGTTATGACAAGGATGAATACGGCGATTTAGTTATAAATCCTAAAGAAGCAGAAATAGTTAAAAGAATATTTGAAGATTATTTAAAAGGCAAAAGGAGATTTATGAGAAGGGTGAAGCAATTTTTTATAGATTTTTTATTTTAAATAATAACATGATATTAAATAACTTCTTGTCATTTTGTGTCGTAAAATTTTACCAAAGAAATTATTGACAATTTTTTAACGGGGGGTAAAATTATAAATGTAGACAAGTTATTTATATAATTTGGTAACTTTATGAGTACAGTTTATAATATATTTCTTATATAATGTTTTTTTATTTTATTCTTGTAAACAAGTTATCTGTAAAATATAGTTTTCCAGTATAAAATGCATATAAATATCATTTCACATGTAAAAAACAACATTTTACTATAAGTTTATTGATTAGAAAGATAAATTTTAGTATTTTATTGGATGTAAGATATAAAAGTAATTCTGCAGTTGGTACTGATGTGTTTTTAGGAATTGAAGATATGGAAGATACCTTATTTTACAATAATAATGCTGCTGGTACTGTAAATTACAAATAGTGTTTAAAAGAATATATCATGCTCTGCATGATATATTCTTTTAATATTAGTGGTTATACTATAAAGTTAAATGTATTAAAGTTAATAAATCGTTATGTAAAATATTATGTTTATGATGTCAATATTGAGGTGATCACATGATAGGATTAGTTAAATTAGAAATTAGGAAATGCATAAAAAGAACAGAATTTAAAATAGCGCTTATTGCTATATTTTCTGCAATTTTTCTCGATTATATAATTCTTTGCAAGGGTTATTATGGATCAGCATTATCAAAAGTAATGTCTGCATCAGATGGAAGTATACTTACAAACTTAATTAAAACGCCTTTATCTCCAATAGTAAGTATTTTGTTACCATTGACAGTAAGTTTTATTTACTCAGACTCTTATTTAGAAGAGAGAAAATGGGGACTAAGTAACTTTATTAATACAAGAATAAGTAAAAACAAATATATTTTAGCTAAGGCTATTGCAATTGCTATTGTAAGTTTTTTTATAATATTCATACCATTGATAATAAATATGCTATTGGCAATTATTGCATTTCCAATACAAGGGCATAATACATTTGGACTACCAGATTATAAAAAACTTTCCTACATAGATCCAGGTATTATGCTAAATAGAATAAAGACATACTATCCATATATTAATATATTAATTTTCATTATAATAAGAGCTTTATTTGCGTCTAGTTTTGCACTGATTTCTTTTGGAATATCATTTTTTAATAAAATTAATAAATATTTAGTAATATTATCTTCTATGATTATTAATACTTTGTTAATGATGATAACTGATATTTTATCGAGAATTATACCTAATAGAGATATTTCTAGAGCTATAGGAACTAATATTTTAGGGACTAATAGTTATGGAAATTTTATATGGTTGATATTTATAATGTGTATTTATTTTATTTCTAGTTTTATGCTGATAAGGAAAGGCACAAAAAATGAGATTCTATAATATTGGAGGATACAAAAGCTGTGATGAAAATAATTAAAGGAGAAGCTCTTCTATATTCGATAATTTTTATACTTGCACTTTCTAATAAAGTTATAGGTTCAGTTACAGATGTGGAACTTATGTACAAGTCGATAGTAAATAGCAAAATAGTTACTTTGGTATACATACCTATGTTTTTATTCATACTATTGCAGACATTTTCGGAAAGAATGATACCTGAACTGATAATACGATACGAAAATATATATAATTGGAGTATTTCAAACCTTAAAATAATTGTTATGTTAAGTATAAGATTTTGCGTTATTTTTAATCTAATAACATCTATATTTATGATTTCCTGTAACAAGGATTTATTATTTAATAGAAGTTTTTTAATTTTTATTTATATCTCTATAATAATTCAAATTTTTGGATGGTCTTTAATTGGTACATTATTTCTTAGTGTTATTTGTGCGGTAAATAGTATTAAGTTAGCATATATGCTTATTATTATTTTTTTTCTAGCTATAAGATTAATTATGTCTCCTTTATCTTTTTTATCTATCAGAAATTATATAATACCAATTTGGGATACAATGTTTTTCTACGATTTAAACAAAGACTACTCGATTATGATAAAATATCTATTTATGAATATAGCTATTACAGCAACATTATTTATCATATATAATTTTTTGTATAAAAACAGAGATATTAGGATAGAAAGGTAATACTTATGAAAATATCTAATAGAATCAGCAAGCGAACTTTTGTGATTGTATTTATATGTTCAATAATATTTGATTTCTTAGGCTTATTTTTTTATAACAAAAATATAGAAACGATAAATGATTTTATCACTTTTACATATGGATATGTAGATTTATGGCATATAAATAATATTGTTAATATAGTATATTGGATGCTTCCGCAATTAATTTTGATAGTATACTTAGGTGATTATATAGAAGTTAGATTGCTAAAAAATGCAACCTTAATCTTTACAAGAACTAATAATAAAATAAATATTTTATTAAGATTTATTAGAGAACTATTTATTCAAATATTCTGTTTTTATTTGCTGCAACTTATATTGGTACTAGTAATAGGAGGAATATTAAATGTGAAGTTATTTATAAATATAGATATTATTTTCATGATGATTAGGCTTATCTTATACAATTTCTTTATTATATTAATTGTTAATAGTTGCTCAATTTTATTTAAATCCATATATGGAGTGTATTTAGTATTAATTATACAGTTAGCCCTATTATACTTATCAAATCTTATATTAAATTGGAATAAATATTTTTTAAAATATCTACCTACTACTAATGCTCTATTATCGTTGAACAAGTATGGTATAGGTATTGAGAACAATATCTCATTATTATATTTACTTATACTTATATTGGTAGTAATTATTGTAGCCATAAACATATTCAATAAAAAAGAGATTTTATACTGATTAGATTTATAAAATAAATCGTTTTGTAAAAGTATTAAAGAATATTTATATATTTGGAGGTAAAGGATGAGAAGTATTGAAGTAAACAACATATCAAAAGTAATTAGTGGAACAACAATACTAAAGGATATAAATCTTGTACTTGAGGAGGGAAAAATTTATGGAGTATATGGACATAATGGATCAGGTAAAACTATGTTATTTAGAACTCTGAGTGGATTAATAAAACCAACAACAGGTACAATAAATATATTTGGACAACAATTGCATAAAGATATAGATTTTCCAAAGAGTATAGGAGTGTTAATAGAAAACCCAAAGTTTTGGCCAAACTATACAGGAAAAGAAGTATTAAAAACTTTAGCAAATATTAAAAGAATTATAAATGATGAAGATATTTCAAAGTCTTTAGAGAGAGTTGGCCTTAATCCTAATGACTTACGAACTGTAAAAAAATATTCTTTAGGAATGAGACAAAGATTGGGAATAGCACAAGCTATTATGGAAAAACCAGATATTATTATTTTAGATGAACCTACGAGTGCATTAGACGAAGATGGTGTTAATTTGATATATAATATCCTATTGGAAGAAAAAAAACGAGGTGCAGTTGTAATAATATCTAGTCATAATAAGGCAGATATTGATACTTTATGTGATTATAAAATAAAAATAGATGGAGGAAAAATTGTTGATAAAATAGGAGGATAAAATATATGAATAAAAAAAATATAGCTTTCGCTATTATTTTTGTAGGTGTATTTGTTAGTATGATTGTTTTAGGCATCCTTACAAGAAAAAGTTATGTAAATGATATAGATGTAAATAGATATATTAATGACGAAAGTATGAATTTATCTATATCTACATATCAAGAAGATATTACAAAAGTGTTTACAAAATTTGAAGATTTAAATTCTATCGAAGATTTAGAGAAAGTTTCTCCTATAATTGTTAGGGCGCAAGTAGATTCACAAACATCCAGAAATAGATATTATTTAACAACTTTAACAACTGTTAAAGTTGTTAAAGTGTATAAAGGAGATATCAATAGTGACTTAATTTCAATATTTGAGCCTATAGATATTGTAAATATAACAGATGCAAATGATATAGTAGATTCTCTTGATGGTTATAATTGGATGAAGGAAGATAAAGAATATATTTTGTTTCTTAGACCACTGAAAGATTCTCATTATACTGATGGAGATACAGTCTATCTGCCAACTTCTACCATCTTAAGTAAATATCAAATTGATGAAAGTCAAGTTTCAAAATTAAACAAAGAAAAAATTTTAAATGCTAATTTAAAATATACCAGTGTAGGTGAGCAAGAAGTTTTTCTTTATGAAGATAAAAATATAGATAAGTTTAAAGATTTTAAAGAGGATGTTTTACACAAATATAAATAAGTATTCTAATAGTTGTAATTGCCAGCTTTCATAAATGCTATAAACTTATTTTATATCAAAAATGGACAAGGATCAGAACTATATTATTATGATTTTACTTTAAATGATGAATATCAAATTAGAGCAAATTAAGATGAGTTGAATAACGCTATGGAGAATAGGTATGATAGAAAAAAGTTAAGAATTATTTTTTTATATTATATTAGGATCACTTTTTATAATTTCAATATTCAATAGTAAGGTTATTGCAAAAGTTCAAGTACAACAAAGCTCTTGAGAATCATTAAAAGGTTTTCTTTTTTTATGTTATTTTTTAAGAAGAATGGTAAATTTTAAAAATGTACACAGTTGATTTTTTAACTAAAAAAAGAGCAGTAAATAACGGAGAAGTTCCAATGTATTATATAGAAGAAAGCCATCCTGCAGTTATAGATAAAGAAATTTGGGAAGCAGTGCAGCTTGAAATGTGGAGAAGATAATAGTTAGTTTGCTTGATGGGACGTAGATTGAGATTGTAGTTGAATGAGGGATAATCTGCAATCAGCTGAAGATGGTGGATCAATTCTTACTATATTTCTCATTTTAAATAATAATATGATATTAAATAACTCTTGTCATTTTGTGTCGTAAAATTTTACTAAAGAAATTATTGATATTTTTTTAACGGGGTGTAAAATTTTAAATGTAAACAGAGTATTCATATAATTAATGAAAATTGAATGGAGTCATAAGTTAGTGCCAAATTTCTCAAAGACATTTTAAATAAATTGCTAATTTCTCAAATACAATAAATAATTATATTTATTTCAGGTAAAACATAACAAATATTATTAGTTATGTATACCTACTTAGGTATAAGTGATAATTATAACATACTTAAATGGAGGGAAACGTATAATCTTATTGGCGTTAATATTAGTTAAAGTAATGCTTGTATAAGTTTTTAAATGACTAATAATTCACATATTTGAAAGGAGGAAATTAGATGAAGCATAGGAGAAAGTTATATTATAATATTATTGTTTGTATAATATTTTTTTTGGGCTTTACAATTATAGATAGATTTAACTTGTCATGGACTGCTTATATTTTTATTGTTATATTCGGTATGTTGTTTGACTTTATTTGGGATTAGTCTTTTAAGAAAAAAATCAAAACTAATATTAAATCAGAAAGTTATTTCTTACAGGCAAAGAAAATGAAGTTTATGTATTAACAGTAAGTGTTTTGTTATTTAATAAATAGCTATTTAAAACCATGATATTATAGTAAATAACAAGAGGACATTCAGCGTGCTGAATTGACATTAAAAATTTATACAAAGTATATTAGTAATTTTACTGATAGAATTGAGGATAAACATAAGAAAATACAAGCTGAGAAAATAATTCTATATAAAGATAATTCAGAGTATTTGAATAAAAGAGAAAATATAAAACCGGATTCGTTTTACAGTTTCTATCGTTTGTTTGATGGATACTTAGCTGATGAAATAGTACTTAATAAATGTAAGATTAAAAAAAGAATATAAATGCTTATTACCCATATGTAAAAAAATGATAAAATTAGAAGAGAATAAAAAATGAGTGAATTTGTATTAAACAGAAAGTATGAACTTCAATTGCCAGACAGCTTTGTAGACATTGACAGAGATGAAATGGAGTATATTGATGGGGGATGGTCATTTACTAGAAAATTCTCAACGAAAGCTGGAATTAATGCATTATATAAAGCTGGAGCTGGGTATAGTATAGCAACCTTAATATTAGCTTTTGGTGTAGTTATAACAGGTGCTACAGGAATAGGAGCAGTAGCATTTGGGTTAGTGGGTGCATATAGTGGAACATTAACATGGAAATGTTTGGATAGTACTACGGAAGCTACATATTATTATAATAGATATGGAAGTTATTATCTAACTGTTGCAGGAATTGGACCTTTGATTACAGGAGTAAGAGTTGATCAACTTTAAATTATAATTAGAAGGAGATTAGTAAATGAAAGAAGAAATTTTATTTAAACTTATTATTGGACCATTGTTTATAGGTATAATTGCTATTTTGTTAATTATATTAAGTTTGAAGAAAAGAAAACAAGGTAATCAATGGAATAAAACAATAAATAAAGTTGATTATGGTAGAGTTTATTGTCAAATAGTATTTTTTACTTTTGTAGCAATGATTATTTTATGTGACAATATTTATGAATTTTTATTATTTCAAGGGTCTTTAATATTTGCAGCAGTGTTAATTAGTAAGACATCAATGGCAAGAGAGAGATAAAAGAGTAAAATAATCATAATTTATTACAAAAAAACATTTTAAATTAGTGACCCTTACCCACTTTGATATACACGAGAAACTCGTGTATACTTAAAGTGAAGGGAATGATTAATTTGAAAAAACAATACAGTAAGGAATTTAAAATTGAAGCAGTAAGAAGAGTTGAAAGTTCAGGAGAATAATGGTGCTAGAATATAAATAGTACAAGTTGAAAGTGAAAAAATCCAAAATGAAAGGTATAATAAAAAAAAATAAAGATGGAGGGTTTTAACATGAGTAGACAGTTTACGAAAGAATTTAAAGAAGATGAAGTAAGGTATTATGAGGAACATAAAGATTTAGGGATAACAGTATGTGCAAAGAATCTTGGGACAAGTAGAACTGCCCTATTTGACTGGATAAAGAAGTCTAAAAATAATAATGGTTAGGTACCTACAAGAGGATCTGGTAATTATCAAAGTGATGAAGAAAAAGAAAATGCAAGACTACGCAAAGAACTACGTGATACCCAAGATGCTTTAGAAATATTAAAAAAAGCCATCAGCATTCTGGGAAAATAACAGAGGCTTTATTTATTGAAACATCTACTAAAGAAGATGAATTGAATGAAGATGGTAAACGCCGCCTTAATGTTAGCGGAGTGCTGAAGATACTAGGTGTTTCTAGGAGTGGCTATAATTCTTTTAAGAAAAGGCTGCCGTCGGATAGGATTAAGAGAAAAGAAAATCTAAAAATTAAAATTAAAGAAATCTATGATGAATCTCATCAAAATTATGGAGCACCCAAAATAACAGAAGTTTTACATCAGAAAGGAGAAAAAATAGCTATAAAAACTGTTGGTAACTATATGCGAGAGCTGGGGATAAAAGCGCAATATATGAAACCATACACAGTTACTACAATTGATTCAAACTTTAGTGAAGAACTTATTAACATATTGAATGAAGAGTTTAATCCAGAAGAACCAAACGCTGTATAGTGCTCAGATATTACTTATATTTGGACTTATGAAGGCTTTGTGTATTTAACAAGTATTATGGATTTATATTCAAGAAAAATAATATCTTGGGTACTTAGTACAACCTTAGAGGCTAAATGGGTTGTGAAGGCAATAAATAAAGTAAAAGCAACAAGAAATATAACAAAACCATTGGTTATCCACAGTGACAGAGGCATACAATACACATGTATTACATATAAGGAAGCCACAGAAGGATTTATAAATAGTTATTCAAAGAAAGCTTATCCATGGGATAATGCATGTATAGAGTCTTTACATGCACTTATAAAGAGAGAATGGATAAATAGGTTCAAGATCTTAGATTATAATCATGCATATCGTTTAGTGTTCAACTATATAGATGCATTTTACAATACTGTAAGAATACATAGTCATTGTGGATATTTATCGCCTAATCAATATGAGGACAAGTATAAAAGCGAATTGGAAAACTTATATAAAAATGTTAGTTAATTGAATTATAAGATAAGTGGTTAAAAAATTCATGTTTAACTTGTACTTTTTCTTGACATAATACCAGTCAAATGAAATTTATTTCTTAGTCCAATCTGTAAAAGAATATAAAAGTGATTTGGCAATTAAAACTGATGTCATCAAACAACACAATATTAATATTCTAAGTAAATTTAATGAAGATTTTTAAACAATATATAAAAACTTATGTATTCTAAAATATATTGACAATAATAGCGTAGATATAAATCTTAAAAATAAAATTTTTAATAATATACATCTATTTAAGTTTGTATTGAAAACTCATATACTATATTCACTAGGATATAAGTTTAACAACAAATACATACCTAAGAATATTGATAATATATTTTCGTTAATTGAAAACAAGCAATCACCTTTTGAAAATGGCAAAGATATTTTGGCATTGAAGTTGTTAGATGCTTTTAAAGTTACTAATGTTATAGAATTTGATAGCAAGATTGTTAATTATATAGAGCAAGTACACTTAACAAAAGATTCAGAAGTGCTAGCTTATGAATTATACTATAAAAATATTTTGTTGTATAAACTAAATAAAAATTTTGATGCAACACAACCAAAAGAAGTATTTAATAGTTTGCATAAAAAGGTTGGATTTGGTATGTCTTCCAATGCCCAATATTTTGATCCTAGGGCATCAATGTTCATATATCAGTTACTTAAATTAGGAGAAGGAGAAAAAGAAATCTATGAATTTAGATAATTATATTACATTAAGAGAAATAAAAAAGGATTTCTATTTTAACAAAACTAAAATATCTATTTTAAAAGGAATAAACTTAGATATAAATAAAGGAGAATTCATTGTAATAATGGGTCCATCAGGATCTGGTAAAAGTACACTTTTAAATATAGTAGGGTTATTAGATTCAACATCTTCAGGAGAATTCATATGGGAAAATGAAAAAATATTTAATCTAAATCAGAACCAACTGTCAGATAAAAGAACTAATGATATAGGATTTGTTTTTCAACAGTATAATCTTATTAAATCCTTAAGTGTAAAGGAAAATGTATTGTTACCACTATATCTTAATAATAAATTGACAGATGCAGAAAAAATTAAAAAAGTAAATGATGTATTAGGCAAGGTAGGAATGATTCATAGGAAAGATAATTTTCCGAATACATTATCTGGTGGTGAACAACAGAGGGTAGCAATAGCAAGAAGTTTAGTTAATGATCCATCTTTAATAATAGCAGATGAACCTACTGGTAATGTAGATCAAGAAAATGAAAATGCTATAATTAACATTCTTACAGAGCTAGCAAATGAAGGAAAAGCGATACTAGTAGTAACTCATAATGAAATTTATAAGAGGGTTGCAAGCAAATTATACTATTTAAAGGATGGTATCTTAATTGAAGGTGGTAAAACAGTATGAAATCAAAAGATTATATTAAATTAGGATTTAAATATTTTAATAGAAATAAAAGAAATTCAGTAAATTCAATAATAATAATATCAATTGCTTTAGTAATGTTTAACTTAATATCAGGAATGATGTTTGGTATAAAAAAATCTTTAAATAATTCAGTTGTACTTAATGATAACTTAAAGTTTATTTACGTAGAATCAAAAGGAGATAATATTCTAAAACATGAGAATATACAGGAATTTTCCAAAATAAGTGGGGTAGAAACTGCATTTGAAAGGATTACTGTTCAAGTCGGATTAAGAAATAAAGATAGGAAAAATATCACAACCTTACTTGCAGTACCAGATGAGGCTTTAAAATATTTTGATAATAGATTAAGTAAATATAATAGCAAAAATTCAATAATTCTTAATGAAGATATAAAAGAATTTTCAGCCGGTGATAATTTAACTCTAGATTATAGTATTAAAATTGACGAAAATTCAGGAATCCAAGGTGAATTGCCAATATCAGTAAGCCAAAAATATAAACAGGGCAATGTTTTAGATTTACCACCTAATGTTTCACTAGCTCCTAGTGATTTAGTATATGATATAAAGTCAAGATTCTATAATGTTAGTGTAGAAGACCTTAAGAAGAATTCTAGTATAGATAAAATTATTGTGGTTGTAAATAATATAGACAAGCTAAATGAGGTTGCTGATCAAATAGAATTAAAAGGATATTTAACAAATTATTCAATGAAAGCTTCAAAAGATTTACCACAGTTTAGTAAAGTTATAGTAGGATTAAGTTCAATTATACTAATTGTATTATTATTACTTTCATGTACTAATATTAACTCGACTATTAAGCAAAATTTAAATAATAGAAAAAGAGAAATAGGAATTATGAAAGCTTTAGGATTTAAGAGTACACATATATTAAAAATTCTTCTATCAGAAATGACTTGTTTAGTTATAGCAACTTTTATAGTTTCTATAATATCATCTTTTGTGGTAATATTTGCAATTAATAAATTTGTAATAGATACAAGTGTTAGTATATCTAAAATAGATTTTAATTATATACAAATTTTATTAAGTTTTATTATGATAACAGTTGTAGTAAATTTATCAACTATTAAAAACATAGTAGTCACTTCAAAGCTAAACCCAATAGATATAATTAGGGAGGAATAGTCATGAGAAGCGGTAAACGACTAATTACAATAGGAATAACCACAGTAATACTTATTATATGTATAGTACTCTTTAATTTTTTTAAAGATAACAAATATAATAGTAAATATAATAGCAAAAACTTTTTTGGAATAGTAACAAGCGATGATAAGAAAACTTATATGCAGGTTATAGATTTAGATAAAAAACAAAGTATTTACAAAAGTAAATTAGGGAGTACGGATGAGTATTTTTACTCTGAAATTCTTTATGATAAACAGAAAAATATAATAATTACAACTAATAGTAATAGTCAAAGTAAGGATATATATAGTATATCTAATAACGAGGTTAAAAAATTAGGAAGTTTAAAAGATGCAGTAAGTAGTTTTAAACTCATTAACAATGATTTATATGCAATAAAGTATATAAAAAATAAAGGGAAATTAGTTCATTATGATATAAATACCCTTAATGAAATAGAAAATGAAATTGATATAGATGGTTATATAGTTGACTTAACTGTATCAGATAATAAAGAAATTTATATACTTTCAATATTAGATAAAAAGACATATCTATATACTATTAAGAATCAAGAAGTAAAAAAGAGTTTACTGTTTGGTGATAGTAGGTTAGGTAGATTATATTCAAATGGAGATAGTCTTTATATTTGTATTAATGAACTTGTAATTGGAGATATAAATAAAACCAATGATTTACAGAGGAAACCATTAAATGAGGTATATATTAAAGAAAAAAATAAAGATAATGTCAACTTATATGTTAAAACAAAATACTCTCCTATGAATCTATTCATAGATAAAGACTATTTATATGTATTATCTGCCCCTAATAAAAATTTAATTGAGGTTTATGAGTTAAATACAGGTAAGTTAAAAAAGGAAATGGATACAAATCAACAAAATATTTATGGAATAAGTAAAATTAATGGTGTTAATTATATATTTGGCAACAAGAACATTATAAAATTTAATTCGGATAAATTAGACAACATCTATGATATCAATAACAGCAATCAGATTACAACAAAGATAAATTAATATAGTTATGAATCTGTTACGGAAATAAAACTCCTCAACAGACTAAGCTAGAGCCATATATTTATCAAGCCTTAGAGAAGGTTTTTAGGGTAGCTACTGGTTTAGATGTAACTCCATCTGAAAACCATAGGAAGTGGTATAGTATAGGAACATTTTTTGATCACTATTATACAGAAAACAGAAAGGGGGCGCATTCTTTCTATGGACTACCAAAATAAAACTCTAATATGTGAAAGTTTTAAACAACTAAATTATCAAACAAAACATTTGGATAGAATACTTTTAAAAGCTATCAATAAAGCAGATACTGTATATGCATTTAGAAGCTACACTCATATTTTAGAAAAAAACAATTTAATTAAATTGGATAGGTTACAATTAATTATACAATAAATATTCGGTCATGATATGATATATAAAAATAGGAGAAGGAGAAATTATCATGGCGGGAAAAATAAAAAATTATACAGATGATTTTAAAAAGCAAATAGTAGCACTAAAACAAAATGGTAAATCAACATCAGAGATATCAAGAGAATATCAAATAGCAAAATCAACAATAATAAAGTGGGTAAATGATTATAGCAATTCTGGGTCTTTCAAGGCCAAAGATAATCGTACCGAGGAAGAGAACGAGCTAATACGTCTCCGTGAGGAAAATAAACAATTGATGATGGAAAATGATATTTTAAAGCAAGCAGCGCTGATAATGGCACGAAAATAGAAATAATTCTAGCAAACAAAGAAAAGTACAGTATCAGCGCAATGTGTAAAGTATTAGATATTCCAAGAAGCTTAGTATATTATAAGAAAAAAACTAGAGTGTATAATACTAAGCTTGAAAATGCAGTTATATCTATATTTAGAGAGAGTAAGAACAATTATGGATCAAGAAA
>NZ_FUYD01000018.1:0-31334 GCF_900167505.1 Clostridium sp. USBA 49 | reverse complement strand
TTTTAGCAAGTATAAGCTTCTAATAATAGATGAATTAGGTTATTTACCAATAGATAAGGAAGATTCTAAGTTGTTTTTTCAACTTATTGATATGAGATATGAAAAAAAGAGTACGATATTAACAACTAATATAAATTTTAATGCTTGGGATGATGTTTTCTATGATCCAGTTATTGCAAATGCTATCTTAGATAGGATTTTACACCATGCTCATGTTGTTTCTATTAATGGAAAATCATATCGCTTAAAAGATCATTTTAAACAAGAGGATGAGTAAAAAAGCTACATTCTTAAATGATCAAAAAGTTACATTTTAATCTTGACATTTATAACCGCCGGATTTCTTAACCTTTTTGCCAAGCAAAACACATTCTTTGCCGCCTTTTATGACCGGCTTGCCTTTGTATAAAGTCTGTGTGACCCTGTGGTAATAGTCATTTTTGACCCACGTTGGAACTTCCACACTGCCGGGGTAGTAATTCTTTACACTGACTTTAAACTCCACCATATCTCCAATTCCAATATCAGTATTGATATCTGTACTGTTCTCCAGCGCTTTTTTTACTGCTTTACGGAAAGTGTCCATATTCTCCCCATGCTTGGGAAACCAGTGCATCACATCAGCATGGTTGCTGGCAATACCGAGCTTATATCCTTCCGAGTGGCAGATGATGTCATTCTCATTAAGACCGTACTTCTTGCAGAGCATAACGCAGAGTTCAACAGCATTCTGCCACGCTTTACGGAAATAATCTTCCTGCTTTGCTGCATCATAACCCACCATTACCGACCCGGATTTATACGAAAACCCAGCAGGCTCACAGATTTCAAAGCCAATATGGGTATTGTTGGCTGCTCCTCCCGCATGCCACCCGCGATGATCCCAAGGCAGGTATTGCCAAACCTCTTTATCGTCTACAAAAGCGTGAACACATACCTGCCTATTTATTTCGCCGGCCTTGTAAGATTTGTTCCAACGGGAAAACCACTCAGCCGCCATTACACCCGGCACAGCCGTCGAATGTACCATGATTCCTTTAGGCGTGATTTTGCGGCCTGCTGTATAGCAATCGTTTCGCGTCATGTATTTAGTAAAAAGCTTCATTTCTTTTCATCCTCCTCATTTGAGCGATCATGCAGTTGTTCCAATGCGTTCTTCAGCTTTTCAGGAATGGGCAGTCCTATATGTGCTGCATTCTCAAGAATTGAAATTCCCTCGTTACTCAGGTAAAAGAAAATCACCGCTGTCCGGATTGCCCCGCCATTGCCGAGCACCTGGCTGTCGATGATGTGTCCTACTCCTACAAGTACAAAAATAAGCACTTTCTTAAAGATGCCCTTGGCCCCGACTTCACTCGAAAGCTTTCTGTCTACAACGGCACACATCACTCCGGTCACATAGTCAATGGCTACAAAAGCGATGAGTGCATATAAAAATCCATCCAGCCCTCCAAGAAACCAGCCAAGAAATCCGCCAATAGCAGTAAAAACCGCCTGTACCCAGTTCCATACTGTTTTCATTGTCTTAAACCTCCGTTCAACTTGAGTTTTGCATATAAAAAAGCGCCCTGCCTTAAAGCAAAGCGCTGAATAAATAAAACTTCTAAACTATATTTGCTTCGGAAGCGCCTCCCACAGCCGCATATCCTCCTGCCCAAGAGACCAGATAGCTATACCTCGCAGTTTCCATCGATAAGCCGCTTCGTTTGCCCAGTAAACAAGGCTGTCTGCATCCTGATAATACAGAATAGAAAAACCATCTGCATCTCCGAGGAAGAGACGGGATATCCAGATATTGATGTCTTTCGGTATAATCTTTACTTCATAGTCATTACCGCAAGAAAGAGCCAAAAGTTGTGAGTGGAAGAAGTCATAGTCCATCGAAATGTCCTCACTGCGAGTTATCGATTCCTCCACATCGTTATTTACTGAAAACACCTGAAATTCATCATCCCACGTGACACCAGTGCGAGCAAGCCTGCCAAAGCTGGTTATAGTTCCATCCGGGAGTTCCACATCAAAACGCTCGTATGGTTCATATACCCACGCATCGCCCAGTCTCAGTAGCTCGCATACCGTCCGGTTGTCCGAGCTGTACCCTGCATAACCACTACCACCGTTTACATTCACTGTGAAACGCAGGGTTGAAGCTGCACCAGAATATACTCTTACCTTATTGCCGCGTTTTCGCATCTCTATAGTATACATATTCGGATTAGCACGAAGATCGGCATCTACAGTTTTTGAGAAACTGGTGGAATAGCTACCAAGCAAGGAATTACCTTGATAAAGCTCGACTCTTTGCGTGTCATAGTTTAAGCAGCAGAAAATATCCCCAAGGAACACCCCAGCCCGTCCACTGCTATTTTGAGGGAAAGCCAGCCTTGCCCGGATATGGATGTCGGAAAACCCGTCGTATTTCCATGCAAGTTTGCCATATCCCTCGAGTTGGGAATATGGGCGGCTTTCTGTGCTGTTTGGATCTTGCCAAACATCCCATTCGCCGTCCAACACAGTCCAGTAATTTTCAGGCAGGATGTTCCTGTCCCGAAAATCCTCATACCAAATAAGCGCCGAGTCGGGTTTTCTTCGCAACATTTCAAAGGTCAGTTTAAAACCTCGATCCGGCTCAACCATCACACCATTTACATCCTTGAACCGACGAGGAGAGAGCATAAAGCTGGCTTCACCGGCAAAGGGATACTCCGAAAATCCACTGCAAACCCTAAAACCGTAAAACTGGACTCCCGGCACACCACCGCTTATGCTGACAGCATGCGTTCCCTCTTGGAGAAATACACCTTTTGCAAGTGTCAACCAGCAAACTCTTCTCCAGTATGGCCACCATAAACGGTTCTCGCTGAAAGTCTTTGATTCACCATCAAGGGAAACGATAATCGCATTTTTGTCCCAGTAAGGAAAGCAAAGCTGTACTGCAATATCGTAATATCCCGCTTCTCTTATCTCAAAACGGTACTCTGCTGACGCCTGGTCATCTCCAAGTGAGGCCATCTCATCAGTAATAATGACATTTCCTTCGTATTCATCCGGAACTCCGTTCCTGTCAATATAAATGGTTCCGAACTCCGCTTTCTGCTCCTTGCCATAGCTTGTCAAATATCTTCGCCTGTTATAAACCCCTTTTAGCAGCGGATATTCCCAGGATACAGCATCCCATCCTTCCATATAATCATATACATGAGGAAGAGCCCAAGGTACTTTGTTATAGTCATCCCAGTAAGCCACAATTGGAATAAACGGCTGGGGCGGTGCATCGCCTGTGAAATTGTAAACCCCAGTCATCCAGTATTTTGCCGCATAGTAGGTATTAGACACCCCTCGATAGGTTATTCCAAGGTTTTCAGGTGTATCATGAATCCTCCAGTTCCAGCCATAAGCAGGCAACCCCATGAATATCTTATCGGGTGACATAACGGAAACAGCATAATCATATATGCCCTCAAGCCAGTCACGAGGAGATACTGGGCCGGGAGCAGAGCCCGCCCATGCCATGCCATAGCTCATGATGGCGGCGGTATCGCAATAGTCGTTAAGATCGGCATAAACACACCAGTTTTCACCGCCCACCGAGCCTTGAACGCCGGTCATACCCGGCAGGCAGATGTTGACAAGCTTTGTTGCATCATAAGACTTAACTGTATTATATATATCCCTAAATAAAGCATTCGCCGCATCCTTGTTTTCATAACCTCCACCGCGCTCAAGGTCAATATCTACCCCAGCGCACCATGGATACTTGTTCATGATTCGGATGATTTCAGTGAGAAACTTATCCTTTGCACCGTTTTCGTTGTTGCGAAGTGCAGTAAAAATATTGGCTATTCCATGATTCATAATAGTGAGCAGCCACTTAATGTGCGGCCATTTCTGAATATACGGAAGCATGCTGCTGATGCTGGTACCGGTTTCAGTGATTGTGCCTGTTTCGTCAACCTCAAAAGTAAAAATGCCTACCGTATCAAAGCGGTCGCCGTAGTCTCTAAGTGCTTCATACATTCGGGCATTTCCCATAAAACTCCACACCATGCACCGCTTACCTTTTAAATAATCCCTCACAACCGGTCACCGCCTTCCTGCATCTCCTGAAATTCAAAGAGCACCCGCGCCGATTTTCTCTCTTCCAGCTTCACCATATGTTTGCTATCCCATGCCGCAGAGTATTGATAAAATCCATCCTTACGAGTAGGGCTTCCGTTTTTAAGGCATTGGCGGGTGGAAGCCTTGAGCGCCAGCTCATCGCCTGCATTAACCGGGTCAAGAAACTTTACCTTATGCGCGCCCATACCTTGGGATATTTCAATACTTCCTGCGGCCATATCCTGTATAGGATAGATATAGCAGTCAAGACCAGCAGAAGTTTTACCCAGGTTGAATAAAATTACAGTCTCCGCTGTTCGCACCACACCGTTATAATGCCGGGGCGGAACTGGCTGCCCGTTTTCCTGCATTTTCGTTAGCATTTTGCTCGTGTGGACGGTATAGCCTGTCAACTGATCTCCATCCTGAAGCTGCAGGTCGGTGAAATAGATTGTTCCGGTGCAGTCGGAAATCTTGAGTGTCACAGTTACGCCCACCACATGTTTATTGCTTTTTAGTTGTATGGTTTCTGTAAATCTTGAAAACTGCATCCATTTCACCTACCCGTCTAATGTCCACTGAATTTCGCATACATGCCCGATCCATCCAGTGGAAACCGAACCGCCCTGAAGCAATAAGTCTGTAAAGTACACTGTGCCGGTGCAGTCAGTGACGCACAGCCTGATGGTGATAGATTTGACTCTGCTGATACTTTTGGGAGAAATACTGTGTGCAGTCTGATTGAAATATGCCATATCATCACCCTCAAATCAGGTCTATAAATCTTGTTTCTGTTGTACCGTCCTCGTATTCAATGACTATCTCAACACCAACTTGGCCGTTTTCACCCTTTTCAAGGTTTTCTGAAGCAATCTGCGCTGAAAATGTATAGCTTTTACGTGTTGCTGGGTATACCGTCTGTGACAGACTCTTTGTCATACCAGGTACACCAACAGCCTTGAAGGAAGCAGTTCCCGAAACACCATTCTCAGTATCCACTTCAAATCCGGAATTGACCCAGTAGGCAAAACCATCATCCGCTCTGGAATTGCGCAGATGGTTGAATGGTACCATATCTTTAATTTCCTGACGGTTTATCAACTCTGCTGAGGACAGCGCATCCGCTGCCTTGTCCCACTGTGCTGAAGAATCGCCGAGTTCCCGCAGTTTAGTTGAAAGCTCAATCACTGTTTTCCAAGGCTCCTGCAAGTTATACTGCCTACGCACAACACGTGTCTTTACCAAAAGGCCTAGTTCTTTATCGTCCACTGTAACAATATCACCCAGTTTCCATGCTTCGTGCTCATAACCGGTTAGCGCAGATAAATCCATTGCAGACAGTACATAAGAAACGCGAGGCTTCGAATATTCTGCAAGCCGCATTTTTGCATATTCCAGCATCTGATACGGATTTGTAAACGACGAACAATCAAGCGTCGACACCCTCACTTCACTGGAAAAAGTGTAATCTTCCACGTATTCCTTACCTCCGTTAATCGAAGCGAAGGTCATTCCGTCCTTTCCATAAGCATATAACCTTGTCACTAATTCGCGTGTATCGACTACCCGCTGAATACTTTTCAAATTCTTTCTATATGAAAAAAGCGCTCCGCTGTCGGTACCGCTAAAAGTCAAAAGGTGTACCTGGCGGTTGGCGCTGTCAAACACCAGATCGCCGCCATAAATATTCTGTACGGTGCGAAGGATGGATAAGGCATTTTTTTCTGTACACTGCCATGTCCGTTTCGTAGTGACAGTAACATTTCCTACTGTCCAGCCTGTACCCAAAAGTGCATATTGCATCGGAACATCTGCAGTATCCGCATTGAAGTCCATAGGTTCTTTTTCCGCACTGAAAGACAGATCGTAAAACACCGCTTCAGCATATACTTGCGTGATAACACGCCCATCTTCGCCTTTATTGTCCGTTAAGGTTCGGATCCGGTAAATGTCATTTACGATTTGCACTTGTTTTTCATTTTCCAGTGTGCTTCTTTTTGGATCATGGAACGGAAGCTTGAATTCCAGCGTATCCGCACCGTTCACTTCACCAGTGACAATGATATCAAAAGCATTTTCAAGAACAGCTTCCCATGCTCCGTTTTTATCCAAAACCACAGGACGGGCAAAGCCTAATTTCTCATAGGGCGCTTTCGGTATATCATGAAGCTGTATTTCCAGAAGTTTTGGCGTCTTCAACGGATCGCTACTGGTAAGGGTAACACGGAACCTTATATATTGCCGATTTGGCGATTGAAGTTCACCGCTGGTTCCCACAGCCTGCCATGCAGACCATTCTTCAAGATCATCGCTTGTGCTGGTCTCTACTAGAGACACTGAAGTAACACCTGCAGTATATTCGCTTGTCACAGCTACACGACCGCTGCCCGATAATGCACATGGAACCGCCCTTGTATAAAGTACGCCACTTGCAGGATACTCGCCATCTGTTGCTTTAAGGGTGACTGCGCCAGGCTCTGCCAAAGCATCTACATCCGAAGCCGCATCCCCACCGTTTGCATGTAAAGACGACTTAAAATACAACAGCAAATCGTCTACTGTAAGCTGTGAGTCCGTTTCCAGAAACCAGTCATCAAAGCCTCCGGCATAGTAGTAGGTATTTGCATGCATCCCCATAATAATGTTTGCAATACACTCCCGGTTCAGTTCTCCGGAAAAGGAACGCACAGGCGACACCCAGGTTGCCCCGTCGCTGCGATCGCATATGATGTTCTGTACCTTTTTGTTGCTTACTTCAATGATGGAGGCGATAAAGTACCAGCCGCCGTTTTTTAAGGTAATGGTAGCTGTTTCACTCTGGTCGTAGATTAGTGTGCCGGAGGAGTTATACAACATCAGCCTAAGTCTTCCTTGATAAAGTGAAACATAAAAAATTGGCTGACCAGGTCCTTGGCGGGTATTGAATATGGGTATATATGTCTGGCCGACCGAATAGGTGGTAGGATTAATCCAACCGCCTACAACAATCTTTTCGCCCAGATTGCTAAAGAAACTCCCATCATTTTCTGCTATAAGATGGGTCTTTTCAGAAGTCGGATTAACAATATTTTGCCTAAAGTATCTTCCGAATCTTCCAGCAATAAGGTTTGCTGATGTCCCTGACCAGCCGGAGATGGTAAAATGTCTGCCATGCCCCGATGAGTCCATAAGCTGCAGATTTTCGTCTGGTGTTTTTTCATTAAATCGCCATAAAGCAGACGTCCTTGATGTTACAGGAAACTCACCGGTAAAATCCTCTTGGCTCGTTAGAATTGATTTTATCGCCATGTTATCACCTCCATCTGCTTTTTGCCTGTATTTTTAACTCAGTAAAGGTCGCGTTTTCTGCAGCAATCTCAATATGATTAACACCTTTCCTGAGAATTGGAAAATTCAGATCCTGCAGGCTGGGAAGACCATTTCTCAAGGTTCCGCCTGTTTCATCAATAACCTTAGCTGTTACCATGCCGGAGTCGACAATCAGAGTTTCACCTTCAGATAATAAGCCAACAATTCTCAATTCCTCGCCGTTCGTAATAAGCGAAATATAGCTTGATGAGGACGTTGATATCAAACCCTTCAAGAGATAAACCGGATTGGAATCCGCATTTCCTTTAACCCTCTCCAGCTCATGCAGACCTGTTTCAGAAAGAACAAATACCTCATCTTCCAACGCATAAGCATATGGTTCGGGACAAACAAACCGAAGTTCAAAGCTGCCCGCTGTCCGCAATATCCGCTCACAGTCAACCGCTTCTGATAAGCGAGCCATAAAATATCGGTCGGGCAAATCATCTAGAACAAGTTGTTTAAGCCCGTTTTCCGGATTTAACCATTCAGCAACATTATCAAGAACCGATACAAGATCGGCAAAACTGCGCTGGGGAAGCACACTACAGCTAATTATTATGTTTCGTTCTGATATATCGCAGCCAAAATCTGCAATACCTGCTTTGCCCGGCACAGTTTCAAAGGAATTGCGCAGGGCAGGGGAGACCTGCCATTTGGTAAGTCTTGCTCGTATTTTCATACTTTGCGACGATATTCCATTGTAGATAAATCCCATATGCTTCCCTCCATTATGCTGTTATAAAACGTCCCTGCGCCCTTGAACCTGTCTGCATCAGGTTATATAACTCCTGTGAAATCCTACGTATGTCTTCTTCACCACGAACAATCATCTGCTGCACCACAACAAGCGGCCCAGAAGCTAAACCGCTAAATCCACCTCGTCCACTTACATTAATGTCAGGAGATATATTAAAATCTGTCGGCACTGCATTTTGCATATCGTCCGCCACTCTGGCCATAGCCTTGTCAAATCCCTCACCAATACCCAGTGCCATATTGCCGCCAATACCTTCAAAAACAGTGGACGGAGATCTGATTCCAAGAAAATTCTTTACTCCATCAACAATACCGGAAAAGAAACCGGAAACCTTATCCTTAATCCAGCTACCAAGGCTCTTAATACCTTCCCATATGCCTTTTACAATGTTCTTACCGATCTCAACCACCGAAACAACCGCCTTACCCAAACCTTCAATTATAGCCGCAATAATCTGAGGTAAGGACTTTACTAATTCTGGAATGGCTTTCACAAGCCCGGCAGCAAGCTGTACTATAAGCGTAATTCCTAATTCTATGATCTTCGGCATGTTGTTCGTCACAAATTCAATGATTGTTGTAATTATCCTCGGCAGTGCTTCAATTAGTTCTGGCAATGCATTTAAAAGTCCCTGCGCCAGTCCCTGAATCAATGTAAAAGCAGCTTCAAGGATTTTGTCCATATTATCCAGCAGCCCTTGCACAATGGTGATCACTGCTTGAACTGCTGCTGGAATTAGCTCCGGTAATGCTTCTCCAAGCCCCATTACCAACGCTGTGATTAGCTGCACCGCTGCATCAATGAGTAAAGGTAGGTTATCAATGAGTGCTCTGACAATGGTCATGACTGCATCTACTGCTGCTGGAATCAGCTCCGGCAGCAGGCTCAAGAGAGTTTGAAGCACCTGAGAGAACAATTCAGTTACAGTTTGCAACAGCACGGGAAGCAGATCTTTGACTGCTGAGATAATCGCACCGGTTGCCTCCGGCAGAGCGGCCACTATATTTTCCAAAACCGGTATGATATTTTTAACTACAGCCTGAAAGGCATCCACAAGATTTTGTGTTAGGTTCGTCATATCAGCGTTCGCATTGCCAAGTCCTGCTATAAACGAACTTAGAGAGGCTTGTAAAAGACCAATAGAACCGCTGATGGTCTGGGTAGACTCTCTTGCGAAGTTGCCAGCATACTGTTCGGTTTTTTCAAAAAACATCTGCATGGCGATCTCGGCCTTTTCGGCATTGGTTGCGCTATTCCAGGCAAAGTCCAGCCCTTTTGCAAGAGCATAAGCTTCGATGGTAGTGGCGTTCATGGCGACACCCAGATTATCCATCATGGTGAAGTTACCCTTGGCTGCGCCAGCGATGGATTCCATGGCAGTCTGCATGTCAATGCCCATAACCGAAGCCATATCTGCCGCCCGTTGCATGGCCTTCTCAGTAAGCTCCAGACTTTTTTGCTGATCGACACCAGCACCCTGAAACAGTGCTCCCATTTTGTTGGCAGTTGCAAGGTACTCGGATTGGGACAAGCCTAGGTTCTTGTAAGCTTCTTCTCCTGTTTTCTGGATACGTTCAGCATATTCTCCAAACACGGCTTCAGAACCGCCGAGGTTTTGCTCAAGCTCTCCGAACTGCTGCACGACCTCTTTTCCCAGCTTGATGGCAGCAGCTCCCGCTGCGGCCGCTGCAGCACCCATAGCCGCGCTAACACCTTTAAGAACGCTGCCCAGCTTCTCAAATTTCGAGCTGGATTTTTCGGCATTGTCGCCACTTTCCTTCAATTCGTCCCCAAGCTCGTCTGCACTTTCAGCAGACTGTTCGAGTTCGCGCTCCATTTTGTTCAGTTCGGCTTTGGCGTTATTAAGCTGTATTTGCCAAGACTGAGTACGCCGATCGGTTTCTCCGAAAGAAGAGGCGGCATTGGCAAGGGCTTTCTCCAAAGTAGCTATTTTTTCTTTCTGCAATTCGATCTCTTTATTCAGCACCTTGTTTCTTGCAGTAACAGCTTCAACTGATTTATCTTGTTTATCAAACTGAGATGCAACAAGGTTCATTTCGCTGCCTAGTACCTTAAAGCTTTGATTAATCTCACGAATGGCGTTCTTAAATTCCTTTTCGCCTTCAATCCCGATCTTCAAGCCAAAATTGTCTGCCATATAACCGCCTCCTTTCCTGCAAAATTTTAAATTCCATAAGGTATCACATCATCAATGGTCATCATACGCTTCGGTTTAGACAGTCCTAAAAACTGTCTATGGCACTCCCATAAATCAAGCAGGTATCCAATTGGCATGAGCCATACTTCTTCCTCTGAACGATTAAGCTGAACAGTGCCGTAATATAAAAGCCGAGTGAACAATTCCTCATCGCTCACTCGGCCGGTGTGTTTTTTAAATCATCTTCACTTTCAACATTTCTTTTGGTTCCCTTGAACATTGCCTCCATGATAGCGTCTTTATATGCTGCCAGTTCCAAGGGAGATGTGATAAGTTCCACTGTCTCTTCAGTCAGGAGTTCACGCTTATCCTGATTTTTGAGGTTGTGTATCAAAATGCTCTGGTTAGCCAGCAGTGTAATCAGCCATACCACTTCGTCAAGAGCCATCTCGAAGTTCTCGGTTTTCATCATTTTTGTGCCGAGTTTTTCAAGACCGCCATATCTTTTTGCAATCTCCTTTGTCGCTTTAGTGGTTAGTATAAGCTGATATTCTTCATCACCGATTTTGATAGTCGCGCTTCTGTCATTATCCTGCATCATTCACTGCCTCCTCCCACAGCAAATACCGGCTCATAAACTTCCGTATACCAGCCGGTAATAGTTTCAGGCGATACACCGGGATCGTCTTCGCTGACCTCTGCCTTCCAAGGGTGCTTTCCCTGGCCATCTGGTTTGTTACGTCTCATGACTGTCCCTTCAATGGTGGGTGTCGAAAAGGTAATGCTGTCGCCCTTCGTCTGCAGATTTGTCGCCGGGATGCCGAATTTTACCCTATAAAGCCAAAAATACCTGTACTTGCCGTTAGCTTTCTTGGCCCTAAAGCCGATTGCCACAGGAGCGCCACCATCCTCACTGGCAGAAATCAGCACCTTATTGTCATCAAGGGTGGCTCCCGTCAAAACCTCAGCAGCGTC
Source organism: Clostridium sp. USBA 49 (assembly GCF_900167505.1). Taxonomy (NCBI): domain Bacteria; kingdom Bacillati; phylum Bacillota; class Clostridia; order Eubacteriales; family Clostridiaceae; genus Clostridium; species Clostridium sp. USBA 49. The sequence continues at coordinate 19,995 of NZ_FUYD01000018.1, read as the reverse complement.
TACTCCGATATCTGCAACACCAAGAGTCAGGGTACCGCTTTGAAATTCCTTGACCACTTCTGCCGCCCCGTCATCGGCATAAAGTGTCGCCTCTGCCAGCTCCACAGAAAGTTCTGCCGTAATAGCCTTAGCCAGCGGAACAGGCGTGTCGTATGTCTCTTCTCCGTTTTCATTCTCGGTTATTTTGGCATAATATAACCTGTCCAGTCCGATTGTGGCCATGTTTTTCATTCCTCCTTTACTTCATACTCTTTTGCCACATCAATGGCATAGTGGTGATAGCCGGTATCGTCCTCATGGCCTATATACCGCCTGTCGGTAATGGTAAAGCCCGCTTGGAGCAATGTGTTCACTATTTCGTTTTTACGTACAGTGTAGTTTCCCTTTATAAATAAAGACAACCTTACCTCCTGGGTTTCTACCTGAGGCCGGTTGTCTGCAAAAACTTCAAATGTATCTGTCATAGGAGTAATGACAAGGTACTCATCTGGCGGTACACCGCTAAATACCCCGGTTTCAATGGGGATACCCAAACCATCCAATAACGAGTTTAATTCTGACAATATGCTCATATACGACCCAGCTCCTGTTCCAGTCTTGACTTCATTACTTCGATGCAGGACTTCCTTGTAGCTGATTTTGCCGGTTTCAAAAAGGGCCTTGGAGGCTGCCCGGACTTGCCGTACTCAATAATATTAGCAATCTTCGCATTGCTTTCCCCATCCTTCCTTGGTTCAGTAAAGCCGATTTTTATGTTGTGGTTTCCATCCCTGTCCTGTTTGGCAGGAGAAAGTCCCAAAGCATTTACCAATTCACCGGTTGCTCTGGACGGATATTTAGTGCCGCTCCCGATAACTGACTGAAGATTGGACTTTACTTTTGAAAGAACCACTTCCCCGCCTGCTTCCAGCACCTTAGGTATGATTTCGTCTGTTCTTTCTCCAAGTCTGGATAACTTGAGCAAGAACTGTTCCGGCATTTTAACTTCCACCTTAGCCACGTTGCAGCCCCTCCTTTTATGCTTTGCTTGATTTCACCTTTTCCGCAAGCACCTCAATATACATTCCACGTCCTTTTACATCCTCAACACTTATAATGTTGTACCTGCCATCGCTGCAAACGAGTACAAGATCTGTGGTAACTTCCAGGTTAGGTATCCTACGGAAGCGGAACAGGGCAGACGCCTGCGAAAACGCCGCCCTGTTTGCCCATTTTTCACTGCCATGCCTATCTTCCTTGTATGCCCTTACCGAAGCAAGAATGACATCACCTTTTTCAGTAAAACCCTCACTATCCTTAACCGGCTTGACTGAGATAATGTCCACGAAAGTTTTCATTTTCCCAAGGCCCATATTTACACCTTCCAATCCCGGTCGAGCCGCAGCAATAGATTAACTGTATTCCATACCTGCTGTCCAGCCTGCACACTATCCCCAAAAAAGCCAGCCGTCGAGCCATCCCTGCTTTCATAAAAATGACTCGACAGCATAATGACAGCCTGCTCAGTAGTAGGCGGCATGGGGTTTTCGGTATAATATCCTTCCGGCTTTTTCTGGTAACTTTCCGCATAGGCCACTGCGGCTTTGATATACTCTTGTAAAAGTGCGTCATCTTCGCTGTGCTGCAATATGAGGTTTGCTTTAACCTTCTCCAAAAGTTCCATGCCGCAGCACCTCCGTTTTCATTAAGTTGATTTCTGCTGCAGTATCTTGACTGCTTCAGCCAGTACCAGCTTGCCATCTACACGCTGGGTTGCCATGAATCCAACTTGTCCGGTCGCAGCATACAACTCATTAAGCCGCTTAAAAACCCTGCCTTGACGGTCTGCCACCCAGTAATAAGAAAAATCGCCGAATACAATCGTTTTTGCTCCGGCGGCAATGGCTGGCATAAATGCAGAAGTTTTAACTGGACGATTGAGGATAGTATCCGGTGTTCCAGCAGTTACAGAAGGCTGCCAGAGATACTGACCGTTGTTGTCTTTGAGCTTCCTTATAGCTTTAATTGTCGAATCATTCATAATGAATACAGCGTTCCTGCGGTACGGAGACTTTAGGCTGTAGAACAAGTCCATGATCTCGTCAAGGGTAATGGCTGTTGCACTCGCCGCAGTTACTCCTATCTCGCCACCGCCGTTATCTGCCAAGATACCGGTTGGCTTGCCAGATCCGTCACCGATAAAAAATGCTTCCTCCTCTTTTGCTCCGATTCGGCGGGCGAATTCTTTGGCTATATACTGCTCAAGGTTGAATACACTATCGTTTAACAATTCCTCTGACACCTTGATCATAGTAGCCAGCTTATATGCGCCGATGGATACCTGTGCAAAGGAGTCATCGCTTTCGGGAATCTGGCCTTCCTCATCCACCCAGGATGCAGTACCCTTGCTTGCCACCACAGGAATTTTCTTGTCACCGCTGGACGTGGTAATAACATTGGCAATCTGCCTAAAGATATTCTCCTCCTCCAGTGCTTCCACAAGAGTACGCTCAAAGTCGTCGGGAACAAGATATCCACCTTCGGTGTCCTCTCCAATCTGCAGCGCGTTGTGTACGTCATATTTGCGCCTGCCGCGCATCATGTTCCAGAAAGACTGCCTATACTCATCGCTGGCACGTCCGGTTTTTTCACTGTTGCCAGATATGGAAGTGGGTTTGTCTGTAATAGGAATATTCAACGGTTTTGACAGTTCCAAATCTATGGCAGCCTGACGTTCAAGACGCTCTATTTCTTTGCCCAGCGCAATAACGTCGGCTTCCATTTTTTCATAAGTCGCGGTATCCTCCGGTGAAAGCAGTCCGTCGTTCCCGCGTTTGCTGTCGAGGAAAGCTTTAGCAGCTTCCCATACTTTAGCGCGTTTTTCACGCAGTTCCAGTATTTTGCTCATAATCAAATCCTCCTTACGGTTTTATTTGGGGTCCCCGCTAAATCGCAGATTTAGTGGGGTAAAAGTAGAAAAAGCCGCTTTTCAAGCGACTCAATTGGTGTTCCTTTTGGTTTCTCTTTTGGTTTAAGCTTTTGCAGGATGGAATTTGTTACTGCCTGCCTGCTGAAGATCATTCCTCCTGATACTTCAAATTCGGATGGGAATGATTCATCCTCCATAAACAAGATTCCATCGGCAAAGCCAAGTTCCACCGCTTTTCTTGCGTTAAACCAGCTTTCTGCATCCATTAGGTGCGATATTTTTGCCCTGGAAAGCCCGGTTTTCAGCTCATAAGCGTTGATGATGGATTCCTTTATTTCTTCCAGCATTGCGATAGCTTTCTCCATTTCTTCTGTATCACCGATGGCTATTGTCATAGGGTTGTGAATCATCATCATGCTGACTGGTGACATAAAGACGTCACCTCCGGCCATAGCTATGACCGAAGCGGCGCTGGCTGCAATACCGTCAATCTTTACCGTCACTTTGCCTTTGTAATCCATAAGCATGTTGTAAATTTGATTAGCTGCAAATATATCTCCGCCAGGGCTGTTGATCCAGATCGTTATATCACCCTCTCCGGACAACAGCTCTGATTTGAACTGCTTGGGAGTTACTTCGTCTCCCAGCCAGCTTTCTTCAGCTATTGGGCCGTCAATATATAATGTCCGGCTGCCATCATCGTTTTGTATCCAGTTCCAGAAGCGGCGAACCGGTTTTGGTTTTTGCGATTTGCTCAACTTTTGATCCCTCCGTTTCAGCATTGTTTTTGCCTGCAAAGGCACCTGCATCGGCAAGCCTGGTCATGTTACCGTTAACAAGATACAGATCTCCGCCCAACTCCGCCGGAATCCGGTTCATGTCCTCAAGCTCGCGGATATCGTTAGCAGACATCCAGCCGTTCTGGCGAGCTACTGCATAGCCATTCATTCGGCTTGCATAATCACCACGCAGAAGGCCATCTACATTGAATTTGACAAAGTATGCCCGCTTCTCTGATGGTAAAAGCAGCGCTTTTTGGAGAGCCTGTTCCCAACGCACCACCCACGGGTCAAGCGTGTATTTAACAAATTCCAGAGACTGCTGTTCGATGTTTGAAAAGCTTGACTTTTCGAGATCTCCAACCATATGGGGAGGTACTCGGAATATCCGGGCAATTTCGTTTATCTGGAACTTTCTTGTCTCCAAAAACTGTGCCTGTTCGGGTGGAATGCCGATTGGCTGAAACTTCATACCCTCTTCCAGAACTGCAATGCGGTGAGCATTGGCACTTCCTTGATAAACAGCGTTCCAGCTTTCACGCACCTTTGCCGGATCCTTTAGTACACCGGGATGTTCCAGAACACCACCCGGATTTGCACCGTTGGCAAAAAAGGATGCACCATACTCTTCACAGGCAATAGCCATGCCTATGGCGTTCTTGGCCATAGCAATAGGGGAGTATCCGATCAGTCCGTCAAAACCGAGTCCGGGGATGTGAAGAACCTCATCACTTCGTAGGTATATAAGGCCTGCTTTTGGATTAACCCTGCTCTCATCGCTGTCGCGCCGATAAGTGTAAAACAGTTCTCCGTTTGGAGCCCTGTCTACCGTCATTTTGTTTGGCAAAAGTGGATAAAGCGCCAGCACTCGTCCGGAACCGTCCCTAATAATTTGAGCGTAAGCATTTCCCCATAAAAGAAGATGACTCATCAGTGTTTCTCGGAACACGAATGAAGTCATCTCAGGGTTTGGTTCGTCATGGAGTAAATAATAGAGCGGGTGGGTCAACGCTTTTTCTTTGCCACCGTCTTCTTTATAGCGGTACACATGAAGCGGAAGCCCGGCGATGGCTTCTGCAAGTATCCTTACACAGGCATACACTGCAGTTGTCTGCATAGCAGTCCGCTCATTGACAGCTTTTCCGCTGGATGTGCCGCCGAAGAAAAAGCTATATGCATTACCGAACAGGCTGTTTTTCGGCTTATCCCTTGCTTTGAACAAACGGGAAAATACACTCATATAATCAACAGCCCCCTTTCATCATAAATTGATCCGTTGCGTTCATCCCCGTCATGCCTTAACGCGCGGTCAAGCGCCATAATTAACGCTACCGTACCATCTATTCTCTCGGTGGATTTTTCTTTATCCGGCTTAATGTTTCCGGCGGGATCGGTTTTGACATAGATATTGTCCATCATCCACCGCAGTACTGGATTACCACCATGGGCGATGCGTTCTTCCAATGTCAGCTTCATCAACTCTTTTGTAGGCGGCGACATATCCTTGAAACCCTGACCGAATGGAACAACCGTAAACCCCAAAGCCTCGAGGTTTTGCGTCATCTGAATTGCGCCCCAGCGGTCAAAGGCTATTTCCTTAATGTTATATTTCATTCCGAGTTCCTCAATAAAGGTTTCGATAAAGCCATAATGCACGACGTTACCCTCAGTGGTATATAAAAAGCCTTGCCTCTCCCAGACATCATAAGGCACATGATCTCTCCGCACACGCTGATCAATATTCTCCTCCGGTATCCAGAAAAAAGGTAGAATCTGATATTTATCCGATTCATCAAGCGGTGGAAACACCAGCACAAAGGCGGTAATATCGGTAGTAGATGACAGGTCAAGTCCTCCGTAACAGGTTCTGCCGCGCAATTTTTCTGCATCAACAGGAAACGCACACTTATCCCATTTATCCATTGGCATCCAGCGCACCGATTGTTTCACCCACTGATTTAAGCGGAGCTGACGGAATAAATTTTCCTCTGCAGGATTTTGCTTGGCATTTTCACAAGCCACCCTCAATTTTTCGATGTCGACTGTAATGCCCAGTGACGGGTTAACCTTTCTCCATACCTTTTCACTTGTCCAGTCATCGGTATCGGCTGCGCTGTAGATAACAGGGTAGAAAGTCGGATCTATCTTACGTCCTTGAAGAATATCCTCAGCCTTTTGATGTACTTCCCAGCAGATGGAATTGCGGTCTGTGCCAGCAGTTGTGATCAGGAAAAACAGCGGTTGTTTTCTTGCATCGCCAGATCCGTGAATCATTACATCATAAAGATCCCTGTTCGGCTGGGCATGAAGTTCGTCAAATACCACACCATGGACGTTTAGGCCATGTTTTGTATATGCCTCCGCTGAAAGCACCTGATAAAAACTGCCTAACGGTTTATATACCAGCCGCTTCTGTGACAGCATTGGTTTAATTCGAGATTTTAATGCCGGACACTGTTCCACCATATCTACTGCAACATCGAAAACAATGGATGCCTGCTGACGATCAGACGCACATCCGTAAACCTCGCCACCATGCTCGAAATCACCACAGGTAAGATATAAAGCAATTGCCGCTGCAAGTTCGCTCTTACCCTGCTTTTTTGGAATTTCTATATAGGCAGTGTTAAACTGCCTGTATCCGTTAGGTTTCAAGATTCCGAATATATCCCGGACAATCTGTTCCTGCCAGTCAATTAATTCAAAAGGCATTCCATACCATTCACCCTTGGTATGCTTCAGGCAGTTTATAAAAGTAACAGCGGCATCAGCCGCTTCCTTGTCATATCGAGAACCTTCCGCCATAAACTTGGTTGGTTTATACCGTTTTAACTTCCGCAGCTTTGCCGCCTCCTTTCCTAAAATTGAGCAAGAAAAAAGGAACCTCATGGATGAAGTTCCTCTCTAAAGTGGATTTCTATGAAACTTGTTACGTTATAACCGTTATCGTTTGCCTGTCAGGATAAACTCGGCATATTCTTTCTTGTGTTCATTAAGAAATACTACTAATTCATAAAACCCCATTTTATATGCCTCTTCCTGTACTCTTGGCAAGTCAAACATATTACAGGCACCGCTGTCCCGTATGGCTATAATCTGCCGATAAATCTTATCAGTTATCAGATTCTCGTTACCCATGTCCTACACCTCTGACTTCTCTGCCGCTGAAATTGAATCTCTTACCGCTTTATTGAGAAACGAAATATCAAAACCCGCATCTATATAGCCCTGCCGAATCACCTCGTAATAGTAACGACCCGGTGCTCCCAAAGGTCTACCTTCATTCATGATATACACCATTGCGGGTACCCACTGCCCTTTGAAACGTACCTTAACCGTTTCTTTCCGGTATAGATGCGGATAACCTTCATATCTGTCCAGCGCCTTCTCATCATTAGGCATGATTCTCCAAAGCATTACCGGTACACTTTCACCTTTTTGTTTTTCTATTGTCGCTACTGCGCCGCCATTCCCTCCTCTGAATAACAGCCGGTATCCTGTGAGTTTTGCACTCCCCAGCACTTTTGACGTTGGGCAGCGGTATGCCATCTGCCTTAAGTTCAGATTGCTTCCGTATGCTAAATATATGGTTCCTTTTTCTTTGCTCATCGTATCATCCTCCTTGTATTTACCAAGGCAGAGGCGGAGATCTACCCCTGCGCTTGTCTATCTATGCTGCCCGAAACCGCCATGCTGCGTTACCATCAAGGTGTTTGCAAAGATGCTCCCGGCAGTTTTTGAACTCATCACCAATAAGTCCTATGCGGTTGAGATATGTCCGCATGGCAAACTTCTCATTTTCAACCTGTGGTTTCTTGCTGGAAGCGCATTTTTGCGTTAACGCCTGATGGTTTAACGCAAGGGCAAGCACTATGTAGCTTCTAATTTTTCCCGCATGAAGTTCGCTGTTAAAGCCTCGAAGCTCAATTGTCCCATTGCCATTAAAAAAGCTGTGCAGGTTCAAAAAGTGGTATCTGCTATTATGGTAATGGGTGCTTCGGCTTTCGCTGTAACCTTCGTACCAGATGCTCTCAATCGCCGCCATGGTTTTGGGCTTACGCCGGTTCATCTTCTCAACCAGTGCTGCATCCATCTTTTTGCAAAACCGCATCCTGTCCGGTGCAATCTGCAATGCCTTATAGAAAAGATCATTCTTGCTGGCGATTATATTGATAAAATTGCGGATGCTGCGCGGCGTGTGGTTTGCCCCGTCTATATGGATATGGATTCCGCAGCTTGTGTTTGCAAAACCTCCCGCCTTGCGGAGCCTCCTTATCAATTCTTGCAGGGTTTCAATATCCTCGCGGTATGTCAGTATCGGGCTTACCAGCTCAACACTGTATTCCCGTCCTGCTGCTTCAATCCGACCGCGCTCCTTTTTCTGAGTCCGGATGCTCCCGTCACTCATGAATTTCCATACCCGTCCGTCCGGCGCAATAACCTTTTGGGTATCGTAATAATCTCCGCTGGATTCAATCCTCCCGCCAAGAAAAGCTGCTGCAGTTTTGGCCGCCTGCTTCCTTGTAATCCCTGTTAATTCTACCTCGATTCCAAATCTCGTTGTAAGCATTGCGCTTTCTCCTCGCTTTCTCTGTGTTTTTGCCCTTTGGCAGTGTACATTAGGCCATTGAAAACACAGGATAGCAAGGCAATTCTGCGTGAGTTTCCACTGGATTTTGAACAATTTTACACATCTTGAATTGTGTACATTTACAGCTTTCTGATCACATCTATACCATAGGCTGCACCCAAAGAAGAACCGCAGTCCCAGTTGATATGAACAGTTCCGATATCATCCACGAAAGATACTGTTCCTTGGTCTCCCGGTTTCAGCTTAGAATACGGATCATCCATGCAGATAAGCTCAACACGTGTACCCGGCGGATACTGCTCTTTAATGCGAAGGACTGTTTCTTTTGAAGGGAAGCCTCTTGCACTCATAGTTCGTCCTCCTCTCCAGGATAATATGCGGCATACTTTGGGTAATCTCTACCATCCGGCATTACCAACACTCCATCAGACCGTCCCCGCTGCTTAACCAGCAGGCAACGCCACACTCCATTCTCATTAACATGACAAAGCCCTTTATTTTCCTCAATGAAAATGCGATCAACACATAGGTCGGCAACGAAGTTATCATAATCAATCTTTGATAGCTCGATAGTTTTTACAACTACAAATCGTTTTCTCGTCTCATACCGATGCGGCACTTTTAAATCCTCTATTCTAAACGGATGCTTGACAAAGAAGGCGGTGCTATGAAAATTATTCATTTTCGTCCACCGCCTTTGCTCTGCCTTTCCGATACGCCCCGTTACCGGACAGCCTTGAAAGCAACACCTTGCGTTCAGTTTTGAAGTTATCACCTATAAACCCCAACCTAAGCAGGAAACAGCGAAAAGCATATTTTTCATTATCTGTTGGTTTTTCTTTTCGTAGTACTCGCTTCTGTAATTTTGCCTGTTCTGCCATCTGCTTTGCCAGCGTTATATAGGTCTGCACTTCATCAGCATTTAAAGTCGCGTTCCAGAAAGGGAAGGAAATCTCATCATTTTCAGCTAAGACTACAAGTTCCCCCTCAATCAACATTGCCTTCTTTATCAACGTCTCTTTGCTGGCCAGCATATTTCTAAGGTTTTCAAGGCTTGTCTCGCCAAAGCCCTCCAACGAAAGAGTAATTGTCATGGTTCCCTCTGCAGATAAGCCCGCCATATTCAGCGCGTCAATAACGGGACGGATGCTTTTGATTTCATCAAGACTGATTTTCGGTGAGTGAACCACACTGTCCCTGTCAATCGTCCAACTGCCAGCAGATTTTTCGTCTTTAATCTCATACAAAAACTCCGGTGCTCCGGCATAGCGCACCCCGCCTTCAAGAGCTTCAGCAATGACTGTGGCAATGGCTTTCCTCTCCTGACCGACAACCTTCTGTGAAAAGCGAAAGCTATTATTGCTCATGCCGTTCACCTCCCCTCAAATAAGCTAAACCATTTCTGATTCCCATAAAAAATCCCACCTTTCCTTTTTGGTGGGGTACATTAACGCTCTGTTTTGAGGGGAAAGCAAGGACATTTTTAAGCAATCTGTGTTTCCGCGTAAGGTATTTTTCTACTACCTGTTACCAAGAATACTGAATCTGCGCCAAATTGTGAAACATAGCGCTTTACAATCACATCGCAGTATTTCGAGTCAAGCTCCATCATAAAACAAACCCGCCCGGTCTGCTGTGCCGCAATCATTGTCGTACCAGAACCACCGAACAGGTCAAGAGTTAAATCTCCAATATGGGAACTATTGAGCATTGCCTTTGCTACAAGCGATACCGGCTTCATGGTAGGGTGCTCCTCCGATACTTTAGGACGGGGTATCTCCCAAACATCTGACTGTTTACGGTCTTTAAGCGGGCAAAGGCGTGTTCCTTCAAGCCAACCGTACCAGATCGGCTCGTACTGGGTATGATAGTCCTTTCTTGATAGTACCAAGCTGTCTTTTTTCCATATAATTGTGCTCGACCAGTGATACCCTGCCTCCCGCATGACGTTCATCAAACTGCCCCATTCCTGAGCACTCATTACCACATAGGTCATGCATCCGGCTTCAGAAACCTCTTTCATGCATTTAAAAGCGCGCAATAAAAAAGCGCCGAATTCTTCGGTGCTCATATTGTCATTTAGAATTTGTCTTGGCTTCCAGCTTGGATGCCTGGTATCTGAACCGTAATCAACATTCCAGGGTGGGTCGGTGAAAACAAATCTCGCCTTTTGTCCGTTCATCAGCTTTTGCACATCTGAAAGCATGGTGCTATCACCGCACATCAGACGGTGGCTGCCAAGTACCCATATGTCGCCCTTTTTGGTAACCGGAGTTTTAATCTCTGCAATTGCCTTTTCTGTATCGAAATTATCTTCTTTGACACTAGCGGTTGTTTTATCACGGAACAACTCATCAATTTCCGAAGCATCAAACCCGGTAAGAGAAACGTCAAAACCATCTTCATTTAAATCCATAAGCAGATCGGTCAAAAGCGGAATATCAAACTCGCCACTGATTTTATTCAGTGCGACATTGAGCGCCTTTTCCCGCTGTTCATCCAAATCAACTACAACACAGTCGATCTCCTTATACCCCAAAGCTGTAAGTACTTTATAACGCTGATGTCCGCCGACAATATTCCCGGTGCGTTTATTCCATATAACCGGCTCTACATATCCAAACTCTTCAATAGACCGACGTAATTTTTCATATTCAGGGTCACCAGGCTTTAAATCTTTCCGCGGGTTATATTTCGAAGGTTTTAATTTTTCTGTTGGTATTTTCAGTATATCCATAAATCTTAACCCTCCAGTTTGATGGCTTTTTCACCGGTGAATTCCTCCCAGCGCTTAACAGCTAAATCACAGTAAACAGGGGATAACTCCATTGCGTAGCATTTACGCTCGGTCTGTTCAGCCGCAATTATAGTAGTTCCGCTACCAGAGAACGGCTCAAGCACAATACCGCCTTTGTCGCTGTGCATTTTGATGCACCGCCATGGAAGCTCCACAGGGAACATTGCAGGATGCTCCTTGTTTGCCCGTACAGTGGTCATCTCCCATATCCCAGCATAACCCCATTTCTTGCGTTCTTCCTTTGTAAGCCGTTTCACAAATTTATAACTGTGTCCCGCAAAGGCTGAAAGCCATACATATTCCTGATCGTTATATTCCTCAACTTCTCCTTTATTGCTGAAGGCTGAAATATACTCATACTGCTGAACCGGCTTGTTTGAAACAAGATGATAGGGTCCTACGCCGAAATTTTGCCCTTGCTTCTTCCAAATGCGGATCCAGATAGGGCGGTAACCGTTTTCCAAAAACATGTTCACACTGTAAACACTGGTGGGTTCAATAAACTGAGAGCCGGTGGCATAGAGATCACCTAAGTTCCAGCAGACAATATCTGCATACCTGCACAGGTTTCTAATCACTGGGCGTACTGTCTCGAACCATGGTTCAATCCCGGCCTTTTCATATTCTTTGCCTACCCCATATGGAGGGGAAGTCACTGCCATCTGTGCGTGACACCCTTCCATCAACTTCTCAAAATCCTCATCCTTAGTAGAGTCGCCGCACATCAAGCGATGATTCCCTAGAAGCCAGATATCGCCCCGCTTCGTTACAGGCTCGCGCTGCACAATTTCCTCATGCGCTTTATCTATGTCAAAGCTGTCTTGTATCGCCTCTTTGGAGTACCATCGGTTAAGCAGTTCGTCTATTTCAGAAGCGTCAAACCCTGTAAGCGAAACATCAAAAGCACCTGCGTCCAACTCAGCCATCAGTTCAGCCAGTTTATTCTCGTCCCACTCTCCCTGAATCTTATTAAGAGCAAGATTAAGCGCTTTTTCTCTCTGCAGGTCAAGATCTACAACGACGCAATCTATCTCTGTCTGTCCCAAGTCCAGCAAAACCTTTAAGCGTTGATGCCCTCCTACCACATTACCTGTTTTTTGGTTCCAGATAACAGGCTCCACATAGCCAAATTCCTCTATTGACCGTTTTAGCTTTTCATATTCCTTATCGCCAGGTTTTAAATCCTTGCGCGGATTGTATGCTGCTGGATTAAGTTTTTCAACAGATATTTTTTGTATGTTCATGCTGCATTCTCCTGTTCAATATTTTCTTAAGACCCTTTTTTGCGCCCTCACAATCTCCGTTTATTATTTGTCCCCGCAGGGTCTTAAACTGCTGCTTCGTTAAATGGTCTTTATATTTTCTTAGTTCCCTAAGAAAAATTGAATTTGTTTTATGCATCAGCCACCCCTCCTGGCTGTCAGGAGTTTTTCCATCACATCATCGTGGGGAGTGGCCCCCTTGTATTCGGTAGCACAGTTTTCCCGCACGACTTGATAAATTTGATACCACAGGTTATTGGCCTGTTTCATGAAGCTTTGACTCATAGCCACATAAGGTGACGGGATGGCATTGCCAGTGGTCGGATGCTTAGCAAGAAAGCCAAATTCAGTGATACATTCCTCGCACTGGATCCACCGCGCCACACTCTGGGCATATTGCTCTATAAGCTGCGCAGGGATAAGGTGAACACACCTGCGTTCCTTAAGCCACTGCCATGTTTTTTCGTATATTTCCACCGCCAGTGTTGTTTTTCCGTTCTTCTGCTTTGCAGCAAGATAATCCCTCGGTGGCGGCATGCTCTCTCCTTCCAGTTCCGCAGCATCCGTAAACTCCATTACCATGAGCTTTCGTCTGCCGGGGTTTCCTTCCAAAATCTTATCCGCCAGAGGCTTTTTCTTCTGTCCTGCACCGATACGTGCCCCGCCGCGGTTGGTACCGTCCTTTGCCATACACATCACCTCGATTCATGTAAAAATAAACAGGGGATATACCCCGTTTGAAACTGCGATTTTTCGCGCGTGACCCCCCGCCCGTTGCACAAAACTGATTCACCAGAGATTTTGACCCCCCCTACCGTCTTGCCCATCGTTCTCCTTCGCGAGCAGTGAGCGATGAGTGACATTTCTTGCACAGGCTCATAAGGTTATTGTCTGCATTGGTTCCGCCTTTGGATAAAGGGATAATATGATGTACCTCTTCGGCTGGTGTAAGCCTTCCGTACTTTTGGCACTCCTCGCAAAGCGGATGCTCTGAGATATATCTGTCCCTGATGCGTTTCCATCTCCGGCCATAGCGTTTTCTTGTTTGGGGATCTCGTTCGTATTTGTTGTAATAAGCATCCACTTGCCTTTGATGCATGTCGCAGTACCTTCCGTCCGTCAGTTCAGGACAGCCGGGAAAGGAGCAAGGCCTTTTTGGTTTTCTTGGCATCTGGCCACCTCCTTTACGGGTATAAAAAAAGCCCTCACAGGTTCATCCCATGAAGGCTTATTCATAACTTTTCACAATACCATTATATTTGGATTTATAATGAATTTCATCTCATAAAAATCTCATCTGGAATATTGAACAACACATTTGCTATTTGACCATGGCATCTTACCGTTATAATACTTATCGGAGATATACCGCTGCATATCGGGTGGTAAAGCTGCAAGCAAAAGATAAGCCTTTTTCCTATCTTCCTCTAACTCCTTGGTGCTTTTATAGAAGGAACATTTATCTTGCAAGCACTTGTGTACAGTCAGGATATTGCAGCCATTCCTTCCGTTACTGCCAAAACAATTATCGTACATCTTTCCTCACTCCTGTTTTATGGCATAAAAAAAGCCCCGAAGGGCTTATGCGTTTTAATGTCATTTTTTCACGATATCATTATATATTGGATATCTGTGTTTTTCATCTCATGAAAATCTCACCTTAAAGGAAGCTAAAAATATTAGTTTATTTGTTCAAAGATAGCTTTCGAATATACTTCTATATCTCCAGGAGTAAGCATGTTGAATTTTTCTTTTACAGCTACAAAATATTTCCCGATCAATTCTTTGGGTATTACACGATTAGAATGCGCATCCACCGGCAAACCGTCTCTAGTATGCCGCCATGGTTCCTCCAGATGCGTAAACTTCTCTAGCGTTTTTCCGCTATAACAGCAGAAGTTCTTAATAACGCTATCCAATATCGCTTTTTCAGCAGTTGTAAAAACTGATTCATCGAAAGCTTCAACACTCTCAATGGGGTCAAACCGATAAGATGAATACCTGTTATATATATCTCTGTAAACCGGTCCATGAACCCATGCCTCACAGTCTTCTTCAAAAAGAAACCGTCCTTCAAAAGCATAATAAAAACCCTGTACATAATATAGCGCCTTTTGTAAAGCTAAAGGAGTTATGTCCTCGCATTTATAAAGCAGATATTGGATAATTGAGTCCAGCTTTGAACCCGTTTTGTTTTCTTCCCCAAGCAGTTCCTGTACCTTCCGCTTACTTTTTTCATATGCCTGCAGAGATTTTAAATTGTCCTTATTTTTCTCCAGTAATTCTTTATAATACGCGGGATCATCATAAATCTTTTGAAGAATATCTGAATACTGTTTTGTAGGCATATCACCTTCACAATATCTCGAAAAAGTCATTTCTCCCCAACCTAAAAGCAATGATAGCGGACGTTTGCCAATATTGTATTTCTGAGGTATTTCTAATATCTTCTCCAGCGAAATAATGCCGTTTTTTTGACGGTACGTGTCATACAAAGCCTTTAGATTTTCGTCCTCTATATCCGCTACATAGACTTCGCTCCCACATTCCGTACAAACAGCCTTCTTTCCAGTATACTCATATTCTTCGCCTTTAAGTTTACCCTTAATTGTTGCTGTTTCTACCATGTATTCGACATCTCTTCTGCATTCCTCGCAAAATGTCTTATTCCTATTCATAAGGTGGCCTCCTTTCAAACTCTCTAATTTTCTGATTGATCATCGAAAAAGATAATCAATCGGCTTGTTTCGCTTATGAAACGATATAACAACCACTCGTTTTCCACTTTCACTATCAATTAGATTAAATTTCGTATATATATCAACTAACTCCTCGATGCCATCAAAATTAAATAACATAACCTGGGGACAAAATACATATAAAACCTCATGTTCAAATCCTACTTTCGTATTTTGCAATGAATGGCAAAAATCTTCTGTTTTTATTTTCAGTAAAATCTCCTTTTGCCTTCTGCTGTTTAGATTATATTCATTTATAAAATCTATGTTTTCTTGTCTATTCTCATTTTTTGATATAATGAATCTGCCCTCTCTAATACAGTCATGTATCATTGCCAAAATCTCATCAATCTGTTCCCAGGTATAATTCTGATTATAGTGCTGATTCATTGCATCACCTCTTTGGTGATACAATGATACTATATTATATGCCTTTTGTCAAGATTTATGCATCAATTAGTGCATTTTTATTTTATTGATTTTTACATTAAAATATGTATACTAAAGATAACAGATCCTACGAGCTTATATTAAGCGCAATACAGTAGGCCATTAAAAATACCCACTTAGGTAGTTCGTTCTATCTAAGTGGGTTTCCTATTTAACATGCAGCTAATGTTATCTTAAACTACTTCCCGTATAAAAGCAGTGCCAGATGATTAAGTGCCTTGTCTTTCCTGCGGTACACCTGTGCTCTTTCAAGAAACAGCTTCTCTCCGATGTTTGCTACAGCTTCTGTCTTGCTCACATCATTAACAAAAAATTCTGTCAGTATAAACTGTTCTTCCTCCGACAGGGCTTCCCAAGCAGGCTTGAACCACTCCATATATTCTAATGCTCGTCTGTAACGTTCTTTCAACACATCAATCTCGTCAAGGCAAGCAGCAAGGCGTTCTTCGCCGCTTTTGGGATTGTGTTTGCCCGGAACTCCGGTAATCTTTGCACTGTGAGGGCTTGTCATACGGGTTTCAATTTCATATATATCCTCATCACTGTGTTCGATAATGTACTGCATGCTGCTGTAATCTTTCAAAGCTTCAACAGCAGCCGCTTTTTTATCTAAATACTGCCATGCAATCAGCATATCGCACCTCCAAAAAATCAAGATAAAAAACCTTGATCTTTGAAGCAGTGTGCTTTTTTTCGTTGCTTTGCAGTGCTTGTTTCCTTGTTCGTTATGTCTTCGTTCTTTATAGAAGGCCATGCTTTTCCAGAATAGCCTTCACCTCATCTACCGAATGGACAACCGCTGCCACACCTCCGGCATTGAGGATTTTCCTTATAGTTGCTTCCTGCAGTTTTGTTGTCTTTCCCGATGGGGTTTTTATTTCAAAAGCTAAAAACCGTCCATTTACACAGGCAATAATGTCTGGTATCCCCGCTGTCCCGTACATACCACCATGTTCCTTCCAACAGAAACACCCCGGTACTGTCTTTAAGTACCGCAGTACTTTAGTCACAATACTCTTTTCAGACATAACCGCTTATCCTCCAAAAATGTTACCTTTTTCCCTCTTATAACCTCGTAACATCCAAGAAGGGCATCTCATAAATCCGCTTCCCAAGCGCTTTTCAGGATTTTGTTACCTTGTTACCTCTTTTTGGGGTAGGTGTATACACAAATATTTATATTTTTTTATTTTTATTTTTCAAAAAATAATTTCATCTCTCGCGCGTATATATAAAGTTGAGGTAACAAAGGTAACATAGGTAACAAGTGGCTATTCATCAGCGTTTCGGGTGTTACCTTTTTGTTACCTTGTTACCTTTTTTGAGGTTAAAGAGGCTCAATATCTGTGATCTCAAAGCCGCTCACATCGCATCGCTCTTTCAATATCGAAAAATCAAGAGCCCACGCTTTCTTAGTTTCGTTCCCGAAACGCATCGTTTTATTGCTCTCTATAAAAAAGTCACTTTGCCTCAATTGCTTCAGAAACTGGTTATATGGAAGGCATTCCCCTGTGACTGCATAATCGCGCCTATACTTGGTATAGCGGTCATATACATCGCAGAAACGAATCCCGATAACCTTGCCATCTTTATCAAAAGTGTAGTCTTGATTCGGAGCCAGTTTCATCCGGGCCATGATTTCCAGGGTCTGTTCTACAATGGTCTTGTTATTGCTGCCGCCATCCAGCAAGTACTCCTGCACACCGTTTTGAAGATATCGAATACATGCCCCTTTGTTAATGGGAAATACTTCAGCCCACGTTACATTAAGGAATTCACACAGTTTGTTTACTAGGCTCAATCCGGCATAGCAACAGGCGAGATTATTGACGATACGAGATGGAAACTCATCAGATATCTCTGACTTTGCTTCCTCATACCACTTCTCTGCCTCAGCAACCGATACTCTGAGTGCTATATCCAGCAGGCTCCGACCGAAGCTGCCAAGCAGATCCGCTTTTGCACACAGCTTATAAAATGCTTGTCTATGGCTGGCTGGTTTTAAGTCCTTCTTGCTGAATAGCAATTCTATGCTCCGTTCTCTGATGGCCGCTTCATCCGGCGATTCCTCACCAGCTACAATAATAGGCGCCAACAGTTCATAAGTAACAGCACTTTGATCCGCCCTACCGCGGACACCTTCATGGCCGTCATATGCATCTCGAAGATGGTTGTATAAGGCATTTAGCCTTAACTTATCTATCTTTGAAGGCTTGAACTCATCCATCAACTGTGGTATCAGATTCGATGATGCAGATTCCTTCATCAGTGTAAATGCAGTAACCTGTGTAGCCGCGCGGATTTTACTGCACGAAAATACCGGCAGAATAACCCGCTCCAATGTATTACTTTTTCCGCTGCCTTGTTCTCCGACAAGCAATAAATGAGGAAACTTGATACCTGATTTTTTTAGATGCGGTTTGATAAAGCACCCGGCCACCCAGGCCATTACTGATACCGTTTTTATGGGTTCGTTATAGCTGAGGAGCCATTCACCAAGCATAATAAGCTGTTTCTTTGTCAATGGCTCAAAGGTTAGGATATCGGTTGTTATGCTTTTATACTTATCAAGCTGCACGATATCTTCAACAATGTTGCCTCCGGCTTCAATGGCACCATCCGTTGAAACATATACCATCCGCCCGCCATGCTCATAAATCCCAAGAGCCTTGACCCCTGTTTTCCTTACCCACTCCATTTCAGATATATAACCTTTCAGCAGTTCCAAATCTCCTTCTGAGCCAAAATAGCCTAAGGATATCGTCCGGCGGTTCAAGATATTTTTAAATTTTTGGATGTTATTGAAGTCGGTAGTCATAAATGTCTGGCGGTATATTTCATCACGAATTGTAATAAGATCAGCAGTCATCTGCGTTTCATCTTCTGATACAATCATCTCCAACGGTTGAATGATAAAGTTTGTTATAGGATACACACTTTCGCCTCTGGTGCGGTAATACCTGCCCTCATGTTCAAAGATAACTGACTCGCTTTCGCGGCTGTATACGTTCTCTGTAACTTCAATGGCCTTATCCAGTGTCTCCTGCCCATATGTTGCTCCACTTGCATGATGTACCGTATCCCACTTTTCCCGGAATAACCCGGAATTTCTAAACAGCCTGTCCATCTGCTCTTTGTTTTTGCCTGACCAGAAAGCCAGCATACAGCAAAGAGCAAGGTCGGCTTCGGACTGGCTCGGATACCCTGCTTCCTGCCATTTTCCTTCCCATAGCAGATCAAATTCCTTATGGTTTTCGGCTGTCCGGGCTTTCTCCAGAATTTCTTCGTCTGTAAGCGGCTCTAACTTAAAATTTTTACGGTCTTTTCTGCTTTTCCCTTTCCGCTTTTTACTTTTGATATAGTTCTCATGTATCCAGGCCAGTGCTCCATTATCTTCAGCAATGTAATCAGGAGTCCCTGGCAGTCGCTCGCCAGTCATTGTGAAGTATCTGCTGTGGGCATACATTTCAACGCCGGTTTTAGTGTTTTTATTGCCCTTGGCAGGCATCTCCCCTTTATAGAAAATATGAAGCCCAGTTCCTGAAGGGCTGATTTCCGTATAGGACGGAAACCGCTCAAGGATATCCTTGGCGGTATCGCTTAATTCCCCAGTGTTTTTGTCGCGGCAGTGATCTATGTCTATCCCTACTAAACCTCCGCTTTTTGCGAATACAAAACCTAATCCGGTATAGAGATATTGTTCTTTTGCCGCAATCGCATCGTCAAGGGTCGACCAGTCGTTTGGGTTAGTGCTTGAGGCTTTTCTACCGGTTAAGGGATTGTAAGGGATTTTACTGTCTCTTCCGTCCTTTGTGTTTGGTTCCAGACGCCAGCAGATCCATTGCTTCCGGTTTGCTAATTCTTTAGGGAATGAGATGCTCACTTACACTGCACCTCCTCGCATCGTTCATTAAAATACCGAATCGGAATGCTGCGCTGTTTTGCCTTTTCAATCTCAATGGACATTCCTTTAGTAATCTTTCTGCCAAATACCCACACTTCCGAACATTTTGACATCAGCACCATGCCAAAGAACAATCCCAGATTTCGCATTTGTTCATCATCGTCGTCCATAAACTGCGGAAACAAGAGGTGCGGAGCAATAGGTATGCAATTCCTGCTCACTGCAAAGCGGCAGTACCCCTGAGCCTTACGGATATTACGTTCTATATCACCAGCATATGGGCTGCAGATAAATACCATCGGTCTGTAAGGCGCTTTCCTGGCCTCTCGCTCAATCCTAAGCAATGCTTCATAAGGTGTGGGGTCGTAATATCCTTCCGCGTTAAACTTGCTGATACTCATGGTATTACCCCCTGCCTATGCGCTTTTTTGTTCACGTTCGATTACAGGCAATATACCTTTCTTGTTTTTAATGTAAATGATAAAATAAAAATGCACAAAAAGTGGAAAATAAAAATGTACAATTTTGTACATGAATTTGGTATCCTTCTATGGGGAGGGATATCA
>NZ_FUYD01000017.1:0-40009 GCF_900167505.1 Clostridium sp. USBA 49 | reverse complement strand
TAAAAGTCTGATTTTAAGCTCATGCTTTATTTATCAAAAGAATTGCTGGTTATTACCTTATTCTCTGTTTAATTTTCAAAGACCAATCATTTCGCCATCATCCGACAGCTTTTATAGTTTATCACTTATTTTTTTACTTGTCAATAGTTTTTTTATTTAAAACTTATATTTTCAAGTGATTAACTGTCGACTTATCTCAGCGACGTTTTATATAATATCATGATAAATTTTTATGTGCATCTAAAATTTTTTTATTTATAACAAATATCTTTAAATTTCTCTTTATTTCTTTTTTTATCTCTTAATATCATTTATAGACACACCTGGAACTGTATAAATAACATATGTATTTTATATGTTATCATTTGTTATATAAAATATTTTGTGATCTTTCCATTCTCCATTTATGTATAAATAATTTTTACTTATACCTATTTCTTTAAAACCACATGCTAATAATACCGCTTGAGATTTAAAATTATCTAATAAAGTGGATGCTTCTATTCTATGAATTCCTAAATTATTAAAAGCATAGTTTATAACTGTTTTAAGAGCATCTTTCATATACCCCTTACCTTGTTCATCTTTATCTATAGAATATCCAACAAAGGCATTTTTGAAGATACCCATCACTATATTTGATAATCTTATTTTCCCTATAAATTTATTTTCTTTAAATATACCAAAATTTATACTATTACCATTTAAATATTGTTTATAATTTTCTAAAATATCTTTTCTTTGTACTTCTAATGTATAAAAATTATCATCTCTTGTTGGTTCAAAATTTTTTAAATGATCTTTATTTTTTATATAATAATCTAAAACTTCTTTTGCATTTTCAGGCATTAATAATCTTAATTCTATATATTTGCCTTTAAGACTTAAAGCTTTATTTCTATCTAATTTTTGAAATCTTTCTTTATCTATTCCAAATAAAAGTTCATGTTTATATAAATTATTATTTATAACACTATTGTAAATAACTCCTTCTAATTCAAATCCAAGTTCAGTAAATGCTCTTATATTTATATCTTCATAAGCAAAAACATCTACTTTAAATATATCCATATTTTTAAATAATGTATTTAAAAGTATTTTTAATCCATTTTCTAATAATTTATATCCATTACCTTCATTTCTATAAAATTTAACCCTAAAACTACAAAATTTATTTTCTTTTGAAAGTTCTATTATAAAAATTCTACCTAAAGTTATTCCCATAAAATCTTTAATTATATATTCATTTTCTTTCCCTTTAACTGGCGATAAAGTTACATTTTCTTCTTTTTCCATATAAATGCTCCTTTTACTATAAAAATTATTAATAAACATCTAACAATATTAAAACTAAATATAATCTAATATAATGCAATCATCTAAATCTAAATATATTTTATTATTTTAAAGATAAGTTTATTATCCTACTAAATAAATTAATTATAGATATATCAAATTTAAAAATTCTATATAATTTTTAAATTTATATTTGAGCATAAAAATCTAATAATATTATATCATATGTATTTTTTAGTGTTGTAAATAATATTATATATGATTATATTATTATTGTAGATATCAAAAATGAAGACTAAATACTATAAATATAATTTAAGAAAATGATAATTTAACAAGAAGAGAATATATTTTATTCTTAATAGAGAAGATTATTATTCTATTATGTATAGATTTAAATTTTTGTAATGTGCATTAAAATACATAAAATAAGGAAGTGTTATGATGAATAAGCAAAGTATTAATAAGTTAAATTTATTTTTTTTAGGACTTCAAAATAGATTTAATGAAAATAATTTAATTTTTAAAGGCATTTATGTGACCTTTTCTACTGGCTTAAAAGAGTTTAAAGGAGTTGGAAAGTTAGAAAATAATAAAATTAAATATAATTTTAATGGAAGAACAGATTATTTTACTATAGATGATATTTTTAAAAAAATATCTGAAGATGCAGCAATTTATGACAATCTATCACTTATATATAAAGAAAGAGGTACAGATATATTAATTACTGCAGATAATAAAAATGTAAAAATGACAAATACAGAAAATAAGAGTGAAGAAATTCAAGCTTCTCATAATTCTTTAGAAACTTCTTCCCTTTTAAATAGAGATTACTACATAAAGGTTGGCAAAGCAGATGCCCTTCTTAAAGAAATAGGTATAATGACTCAGGATGGTAAAATAAAAAATGATAAAATAAGAAAATATAATCAAATAGATCATTATGTTGAACTTCTTGAAGGAGTAATTGATAAGCTCCCTGAAAATCAAACTATAAATATATTAGATTGTGGTTGTGGTAAATCTTACCTTACTTTTGTTTTAAATTATTATCTTACAGAAGTTAAAAAGAAAAAATGTCATTTTATAGGTCTTGATTATTCAGAATCCGTTATAAATTCATCAAAAAAGATGGCAAAAAATTTAGGATATAGAAATATGGAATTTCATGCTATTGATATAAATAACTATGTACCAGATAAAAAAATAAATGTTGTAATATCACTCCATGCCTGTGATACTGCTACAGATATGGCTTTAGCTTTAGGAATTAAAGTAAATTCAGATGTTATAATAGCCGTACCATGCTGTCATAGAGAATTTTTAAATCAATATTCTTATGAGCCTTTTAAATCTATATTAAAACATGGTATTTTAAAATCTAGAATGGCAGATATACTTACAGATGGTATGAGATCTTTATTCCTTGAAGCTAAAGGATATGATGTATCAGTTGTAGAATATATATCACCTCTTGAAACTCCTAAAAACCTTATGATAAGAGCCATTAAAACAAAAGAAGAAGATACTAAAGCCTTAGAAGAATATTTAAATCTTATGAAAAATTTAAATGTATATCCTTCGTTATATTCTTATATCAATAATAAATAATAAAATTTATTTATAAAAATTATTATATACATCATGAAAATTAAATACCAAATTAGTTTAATAAAATAAATAATCCTAGCATAAAATATATTTTATGCTAGGATTATTATTTACTAGAAAGTTACATTAAACTTTTAAATTTATATACAATTTTAAAGTAATATTTTTATTTTATATTTTATTATTAATATTTAATAAATCTTTTATAACTTCTCCTCCTATAATCATTCCAGCAACTGGAGGTACAAAAGATATACTCCCTGGAATTTGTCTTTTCATAGAACATCTTTTACTGCTTTCATTTGTACATACACACCCATTTTTACAATTTATAACTTCTTCGGATCTTGGTTTTATTGGTTTTTCTTCAGAATAAAGTACTTTTAATTTATCTACCCCTCTTCTTTTAAGTTCATATCTCATAACTTTTGCAAGAGGGCAAATTTTAGTTTCATATAAATCAGCAATTTTAAATTTAGTTGGATCAAGTTTATTACCTGTTCCAAGACAACTTATTATTCTTTTATTATGTTCTTTACACCAAATAACAATTGCAATCTTAGAGGTAACTGTATCTATGGCATCAACTACATAATCTACATCTTCTGTTATAATTTCTTGAATATTTTCTTGTGTAACAAAAGTTTTATGTGTTATAACTTTACAATTTTTATTTATATCTAAAATTCTTTCTTTCATAACATCAACTTTAGGTTTCCCTATAGTTTTAAAATTTGCTATAATCTGCCTGTTTATATTAGTTAAACAAACAGTATCATCATCTACAAGTACTAAACTTCCAACTCCTGCTCTTGCAAGTGCCTCTACTGTAAAACTTCCAACTCCTCCAATTCCAAAAACAACTACTTTACTATTTTTAAGTTTTTCTAAACCTTCTTTACCTATAAGGAGTTCAGTCCTTGACAATGAATGCTGAGCCATACATTTCTCTCCTTTGTAATTAAAATTTATGTATATTATACATTATATTAATTTATATTTAAACAGCATTTTGTAGTATAATCTTAAAATTACAAATAAAAATATTTAAAATTAGTATTAATATTTTTATTTTTTTTGTATAATATACATATAAGCAAAATGAAGGGAGAAAATTAATTGGGAGAATTTAATCAAAATGAACATAATCAATCTTATCAGCCATATACACAAGAACAGCATTATCAAAATTTTAAAAATATAGATAATTCACCATTATCCATGGGACAATATTTAATAATGCTACTTTTAATGTCTATTCCATTAGTAAACATTATACTTTTATTTGTTTGGGGCTTTGGAGATTATAATATAAATAAAAAGAACTTTGCTAGAGCTTATCTTATTTTGATGGCTATAGGAATTGTATTAATTATTCTTTTTATAATATTTTTATTTTCAATTGGATCATCAATGTCCGAATCATTTTATTTCTAAATAATATTAAAATATTATAAAAATAAATAAATTAAAATTTATATAAGTTAAAAACAGTACATAAAATTTTTTATAATTTATGTACTGTTTTTTATTTACATTTTTTATTTATAAATTATATAAATATTTTTTACTATTTCCTTTTTATTTATAAAGTACTAATCCAATAATTGCTGAAATTATAGTCAAAAGTATAGGATTAGCTTTATATTTATATGATGCTATAAATGCAAATAAGAATATAATTACACTTTTATAGTCTATAAAAGAACTATTAGATACTAAAATAGCTGCTGCAGCTACAAGACCAACTGTTGCAGGTCTTAATCCTAAAAAAGCATTTTCTACATACTTATTATTTTTAAATTTAAAGAAAAACTTACATATAATGAGCATTATAATTATAGAAGGCATAACAACTCCAATAGTAGCAAATATCGAACCTAAAATTCCTGAAATTTTATAACCTATATAAGTAGCACTATTTATAGCAATAGGCCCTGGAGTAATCTGTGATATTGCTACAATATCAATAAATTCTTTTACAGTAATCCATTTATTAGATAGTGTAACCTCTTGCTGAATAAGGGGAAGCATAGCATACCCTCCCCCAAAGCTAAATAACCCTATTTTAAAAAATGTATAAAATAATTTAAAATAAATCATTTTCTTTTTCTCCTTATAAGACTAGAATATAAATTGCCGCCTAAAGCAGCTGCAATAATAATAAATATAGCTGTAACATTAAAAAAAGCAACTAAAATTGCAGTTATAATAGGAATTATAATTGTCTTTTTGTTTATATTTGCATCTTTACCAAGCCTAATAACAGGTGCTGCAATCAATGCTACTACTGCAGGTCTAATTCCTTTAAACATTCTTTCAACTATTAAGTTATCTTTTATTTCTGTAAAAAATGAAGCAATAACTAATATTATTATAAATGAAGGAAGTATTGAACCTAAAGTTGTAGCTAAAACACCTAAAGCTCCTCCGGTTTTATATCCTACAAATACAGCTGTATTAATAGCTATGGGCCCCGGAGCAGATTGAGCAATAGCCAGCATATCTAAAAATTCTTCTTTTTTAATCCAATTTTTCTTATCTACAACTTCTGCCTCTATAAGAGGAACCATTGCATATCCGCCTCCTATAGTAAAAGCTCCTATCTTAAAAAACGAAATAAACATTTCCAAATATTTTTTCATATTGTCACCAAACTTTCTTAAAATATTTATACATAAATTATAAATAAAAAGCCATAGGCGAGTATTATCCTATGGTTTTTTATTTATAATTTATAAATTTATTCAATACCCTATATACCATAATTAGCTTAATTAACTTAATTTATGAATGAAAAGTCCGCTTCTAAGTTTAGGTTCAAACCAAGTGGATTTAGGAGGCATAACTTTTCCAGCATCCGCTATAGCCATTAAATCTTCAATGGTTGTTGGATACATAGAAAAAGCTACCTTCATTCCATCATTTACTCTTCTTTCTAATTCCTCTAATCCTCTTATACCACCAACAAAATCTATTCTTTTATCTGTTCTAGGATCTTCTATTCCTAAAATAGGATTTAATAAATTATTTTGAAGAATAGAAACATCTAATCTATCAACGGGATCATTAGGGTTATAAGTTCCTTCTTTTGCTATAAGCTCGTACCATTTACCATCTAAATACATTCCATAAGTATGTTTACAAGAAGGTTTGTAAGGTCCTACGCCTTCATATAGATTTATTTTAAATTTTTCTGAAACTTTAAACATAAATTCATCAGTTGTAAGACCATTTAGATCTTTGACAACCCTGTTATAATCCATAATAAATAAATCTTTATCTCTAAATAAAACTGATAAAAAATAATTAAATTCTTCTTCAGAAGTAAAATTAGGATGTTCTTTTCTTCTCATTTCACCAACTTTTACTGCTGAAGCGGCTCTATGATGACCATCTGCAATATAAAGAGAATCTACATCTTTAAACAATGAGCATAAAGTTTTAATATCTTCATCACGCTTTATTATCCATACCATATGAATTATTCCATCTTCTGAAGTAAAATTATAAATAGGTTCTTCTTCTACTAGCCTATCTATAATATTATCAATTTCATCTTTAGCTTTATATGTCAAAAAAATAGGCCCTGTATTTGCATTACAATAATCAACATGATTTATTCTGTCTTGTTCTTTATCTGCCCTTGTATGTTCATGTTTTTTAATAACATTATTCATATAATCATCAATAGAAGTACAACATACTAATCCTGTTTGAACTCTTCCATTCATTATCTGCCTATATATGTATAAACTAGGCTTATCGTCTTGTATAAAAACGCCATCATCTATCATCTTATATAAATTTTCTCTTGCTTTTTCGTATACTCTTTTATCATATATATCTATTTTTTCATCTAAATCTATTTCAGCTTTATCTATATGAAGAAAAGAATATGGATTATTTTTTGCAATTTCCCTAGCTTCCTTAGAAGTCATAACATCATAAGGAAGAGCTGCAACTTTTGAAGCTAGCTCTTTTCTAGGTCTAATGGCTTTAAAAGGTCTTATTACAGCCATAAGCTTTATCCTCCTGTTTTAATTTGC
Organism: Clostridium sp. USBA 49; assembly: GCF_900167505.1. NCBI lineage: Bacteria > Bacillati > Bacillota > Clostridia > Eubacteriales > Clostridiaceae > Clostridium > Clostridium sp. USBA 49. The sequence continues at coordinate 33,050 of NZ_FUYD01000017.1, read as the reverse complement.
AAAGTATTCTGTAATTATACTTACTATCTCTTCACCTATTCTGGTTTGTGCTTCTACGGTAGATGCCCCAATATGAGGTGTTATAGAAACTCTGGAATGCTTTAAAAGTTCTTCATTTTTAGTTGGTTCTTCTTCAAAAACGTCAATAGCAGCACCAGATAATTTTCCGCTGTCTAAAGCTTCAATAAGTGCTTTTTCATCAACAACTCCACCTCTAGCACAATTTATTAAATAAGCACCATCTTTTATTAAATTAAATTCATCATAGCTTATAACTGCACCTTTTTCTTTATCATAAGGTATATGAAGTGATATAAAATCTGAACGTTTCAAAAGATCATTCATATCAGTAAATTCATATTCATCAAATCCATCTACTTTTCCTAGAATATCTGTATATAATATTTTCATGCCTAAAGCATATGCTCTTTTAGCAACTTCTCTGGCAATTCTTCCAAAACCTACAAGTCCTAAAGTCTTGCCATAAAGTTCTACACCTTCATAAAGCTTTTTTTCCCATTTTCCTTCTCTCATAGTAACATTAGACATATTTATAAATCTTGCAAGTGCAAACATATGCCCTATTGTAAGCTCTGCTACTGAAATACTACTTGCATTTGGAGTATTGGTAACTTTTATACCTTTTTCTTGAGCATATTCTACATCTATATTATCTACTCCTACTCCACCTCTTATAATAAGTTTAAGCCTTCCTCCCTCTGCTGCTTTATCTATTATAGGCCTTCTTACCTTAGTTGCAGAACGAACTACAAGTACATCAAAATCTTTTAATGCATCTCCTAAATTTTCTGGATCATAAAATTTTTCAACTACTTCAAATCCTCTTTTTTTAAGTTCTTCTACAGCTGATTTTTCCATACCGTCTGTAACTAATACTCTTGTCATATTTAAGCCCCCTATTTATAGAATTTAAAATCCAAGTATATCATCTATGTTAGCTAAAAGCTCTTTTATATCTTCTACAGTTAAATCTGCCATATGAGCTATTCTAAAAGTTTTATCTTTTAATTTTCCATAACCGTTAGATATTTGGAATCCTCTTTCGCCAAGTTTTTTATTTAAATCAGATATATCAATATCTCTAGTATTTTTTATAGTAGTTACTGTATTTGACATGTATTCTTCTTTAGGAAGTATTTCAAAATGTTCTTTAGCCCATTCTCTCACAATATTTGCCATCTCTTTATGTCTTTTAAATCTATTTTCAAGACCTTCTTCTAAAATTCTGTCTAATTGATAATCTAATGCAAACATATGAGAAAGTGATGGTGTAGATGGATATTGATAATCTTTCTTTTGTATATATTCATACAATGAAAGAAGATCTAAATATAATCCTCTGAAAGGTACTTTTTTTGCTCTTTCTACAGCTTTTTGTGAAAAAGAACATATTGCCATTCCTGGAGGAAGTCCAATTGCTTTTTGAGTAGAAGTTATACATATATCAACCCCAAGTTTATCTACTTCAATTTTAGTTCCTCCCATAGAGCTTACAGTATCTAGACAATATACAACTTCAGGATATTTTTTCATAACTTCTGCTATTTCTTCTACCGGGTTCATAACACCTGTAGATGTTTCATTATGAGTTATAGTAATAAGATCATATTTCCCAGTAGATAAAACTTTATCAACAGTTTCTGGAAGAGTTGCTTCTCCCCAAGGTACTTCATATAAATCAGCAGGTACATTGTTAAATCTAGCCATATCATACCATCTGTTTCCAAAAGCTCCTACTGAAAATATTGCTGCTCTTTTAGCTGTGCAGGATCTTACTGCCCCTTCCATAAGTCCGCTTCCGGATGTTGTAGAAAGAAGTATTTCTTCCTTTGTGTAAAAAAGAGTTCTTAATTTATCACTTATTCTTCTTTGAAGTGCAGAAGCTTCTTTACTTCTATGACCTATCATAGGTGTTGCCATTTTTTCAAGTACATCTTCTCTTACTTCAACTGGTCCTGGTATAAATAATTTTTTATGCATGTAATACCCCCCTAAATATTTATTTTTTTGTATTTTAAAACTATTTATAATATTTTACCACTTTGATATAAATTTCTCAATGTTTTAATGAAAAATAAAAAGACTATTTCAAAGGATATGCTTAATTTAATAATAATATTTTTTATATTCTCTTCAATTTTCAACATATATCTGCTTTGAAATAGTCTTTTTTATTTTATGTTTATTTTATGTTTGATCTACACTAGTTAGAACTGAATCAAATAAATTAATACTACAATTTTGATTTGACCAATGCTTGCAATTACTGCAACTTTTAGAATTACAACCTCCAATACTATTTGTCATAGCATTAGAAATTGCTTCATATCCAGAGCAATTAGCTGCTACCATCATCATTTGTTCTTCTCCAGCTGTATTTTTCATAAAAATCCTCCTTAATTGATACTTAAATTTTTGTAAATTTCATTAAAAAATCCTTTACTGCAATTTCCATTAATATAATTACAGCATTTTTGACAACTACGAGCTAAATAAGTCATATTAGCTTTATAAAAAATATTTACTGCATCATAATGCGGGCAATTTTCACCAACAAGACTTTCATCAATATTTAATAGCATTATTTTCACTCCTTTTAGCTCATATAAAATTATTATTTCCACTTTTTTAAATTTAATTATAAAAAAATAAAGACTGATTTATTTTTTTAAATCAGTCTTTAAAAATATAATTTTCCTGGGAAATAAATTTTATAAACATTTATAATAAAATTTATTATTTAAACATTATACATTTTTACTATATGTAAAGAATTGATTCTGTTTCTGTACAATATTTTGTTGTTAAACATTTTCCAAAATTTCTTGGACATCTTCTGCATATACAATCTTCTGCTTTACCATCACATCTTTTTTCTAAAAACTCGGGGCAGATTTTACAGTTATCTCCTCCTACAGCCATATTTTATCCCCCTTTTTCAATTTATCTTAAATCTAAAATTTTTATTCTATCTTTCATTATTTGTTCTATTTTTTTACCTTTATATCTTATAGCATTATAAGGACATAAATGTATACATCTTAAACACATCATACAATTACTATGAAAACTTACTTGCCCTCTTTCTATAGTTATATTTCCATTGGGACAATTTTTTAAGCAAAGATCACATTTTTTACATTCATTCGTAGAACTTAATTTAGAAGAAAGCTTAGGCAAAAGTTTATTAAAACTATGATTATAAATTTTAGCATATATTCTTTTATGTACTGAAACTTTTTCTATAACTTTATTCCCTTTTGAAAATTCTTCTACTATATTTTTAACTTTTTTTTCTGCATCTTTTAAATATTTATCTATTTCTTCTTTACTTATTTTTTCTCCAAATCCAAAATAATAACTATTTGCCATTTTAAAAGAAACTTCTATAAAAACATCATAACCTTTTTTCTTTAAAATTTTGCTAATATAATCTATAGCAGCGGATTTTTTACTTCCTTGAGTAGAATACAAAATAAATTTTATATTACTTGTATTTTGTGGAAATTTATCTATAAAATCAATTACTATCTTAGGAGGTAATTCTCCGTATACTGGGGTCCCTATTATTACATATTCGCATTCATCTAATTCAACTTTTTCCACTCTTTCAATACTTTTTATATCTAACTCTTGAGAAAATTTTTCAAATTCTTTTTGAAATATTCCTGCTACCCATTTAGTATTACCCGTTCCACTAAAATAATATAATATTCCTTTCATTTTTACCTCTCTTTTATATATTAGGAAATTCCTCTTTATATTTTTCCCTATAATTAATCATTAATTCCCCCATAATATCTGCAGCTGCAGGAGGTGTATAAGTTATAGCATTTGCACCAGCTTCAATAGTAGCTTTAATAGTCTCCTCTGTAGGTCCTCCTGTAGCAATTATAGGAAAAGTGGGATATTTTTCTCTAATTTTCCTTACAATTTCAGCTGTCCTTTTAGCTCCTGATACATTTAATATAGTAGCTCCTGCTTCTATTCTTGCATTAATATCTTCAAATTCAGATACTACAGTAATAATTATAGGTATATCTATAGTTTCTCTAACCTGTCTTAATACTTCATTTGGTGTAGGACTATTTAAAACTACTCCCATAGCTCCTTTAAATTCCGCATCTAAAGCTAAATTTATTACTCTTTTACCTGTTGTAATTCCTCCTCCAACTCCACAAAATACAGGAACATCTGCTGCTAAAACTAACGCCTGAGTAATTACAGGTTGAGGAGTAAATGGATATACTGCTATAACAGCATCAGCATTAGTATTTCTAATTACAGCTACATCTGTAGTAAAAACAAATGATTTTAATCTTTTACCAAAAACTCTTATACCGCTTGCATCGCTAATAACCTTTGGAAGTTCAATAATATGGTTTCTTAAAGTTCCTTTTATTTCTGGTACAAATTTATTCATAATAATCAACCATCCTAAACTTAAATTTTGTTTAAATTATACTTTTATACTATAATTTATAATAATTATGTCATAATAAAATTTTTGTAAATATTTTAAAAATAATATTTTGTACTTAAAGATTAGTAAAAATAATTACTTGTATAATAATATTAATTTTTTGCAGAAATTTCTTTTAAAACTTTTTTTACAATTCTTTTACCTATTTCATCCTCTTTCATTTCTTTCAATGCATCTTCTAAATTAACCCAATAAGCTTGTTCAACCTCTAAAGATTTTGTTAATTCTCCTTTTATAAATTTTGCCATAAAGGTAAGCATTATTATTTCTTTAGAAGGTAAATATTCACTTCCCAAATATTTTATATCTCCAACAGTTATTCCTGTTTCTTCTTTAACTTCTCTAACTACAGTATCTTCAACAGTTTCTCCATTTACAACATACCCTGATACTAAAACTTTAGAATTTTTAAATATATAACTTTGCTTTAAAAGTAATATTTTACTGTCCTTTATAACAGCCACTATTATACAAGGTTTAGGTGTATCAAAAAACATAATATCATCTTTTGAGCAGTAAGGAACTCCTCCTTCATCATAACTATATTTTATTTCAAGCTCTTTCCCACATTTAGGACAGTATTTAAATTTCACAAAGTTTCACACCTTTCAAATTATATTTCTATAACTTAACTTCTATGCTTTCATTTAAAATTATATAATTTTCTCCTACTTTGCAATCATAAGCAAATATATCTACTCCTCTTTTTTTAGCATATCTTAATGTTTCTCCAAAAGCTTTATCTCTTTCATCAAAAGGAGTAAAATAATTTATATTTTCCATTTGAATTAAAAAAAGTACTCCTGCCCCTTTACCAGATTCTTTTACATTTATAAGCTCTAATAAATGCTTTCTGCCTCTGTCTGTAGGTGCATCTGGAAAACATACTTTTCCATCTTCTTCATAAGTAACTCCTTTAACTTCAAGATAATATTCTTCTCCATATTCATTTTGAAGTTTAAAATCAAACCTGCTTTTACCAAAAATTTTTTCTCTTTGAATATTATTATAATTCTTCAATTTTTTTATTTTTCCTTCTTTTAAAGCTTCTTCTACAACTTTATTAGGAATTTGAGAATCTATATTTATAAGTTTTTCACCTTTATATGCAGCAATTAAATCATATTTAGTTTTTCTCATAGGATTATTTCCTTCTCTAAGTATAACAGTACATCCAGAAATTAATATTTCTTTGTTTCTTCCTGTATTAGGGACATGTACCATTGTTTCTATACCATTTAAATTAACAAAAGCTTGAAATCTATTTGGACGATATAAAAATTTAGCTAATTCTATTTTATCATTTATAAACAAAATATCATCTCCATAAAAATTATCCACATTATTTTTATAAATTATCAACATTATCAACAGACTTTGCTGTGTATACTAAAAAAATATTGATACATCAAAAAGTTTTTTTGTGGATAATTTTTAATATTTATCCACAAGTTTGTTTATAATATTATAATTAAAGTTTAATACTTTCTAAAATAACTTTCACTATAAATTTTTATAATATTTAAAAATTATATTATTAACCCAAAATAAGCTGTAAATTAATTTCCACTATATAATTTATAGTGTTTTTAAATTTTTATTGCATCTATATATACTGAGCAATATTTAATAAAAAACTTTTGTTAAATAATTATAATATAAATTTATAATATAATTTATAAAAATAAAAGGTTCCTGAAATAAATCAGAAACCCTTATAAAAACTTATTTTATTCAGTAGTAAAAGGTAATAAAGCTATATTTCTAGCTACCTTAATAGCTTTAGTAAGTTCTCTTTGATGTTTAGCACAATTACCTGAAATTCTTCTTGGAAGTATCTTTCCTCTTTCGGTAACATATTTTCTTAACTTACTAACATCTTTATAATCAATGCCTGTAGAATTATCAGAACAAAAAGCACAAACTTTTTTTCTTGCTCTTCTTACTCTAGCTCCGCCTTTTCTATTTAAATCTTTATTATCTTTAGCATTTTCTTTTGACATGCTTTTCCCTCCTTACCTAAAATATTTTAAAACGGTATGTCTCCATCATCAACTGGAGTCATTTCATCTTCATAAATGGATCCTTCAAAATCCATTGCTGAATATTCAGAATTAGGTTGTGTAGCTGATTTGTTTGAATTAGTTCCATTTCCCCATTCAAGGAATTGAACTTCATCAGCAACTACTTCTGTAACATATCTTCTAGTTCCGTCTTTTGCTTCATAAGATCTTGTCTGTATCCTTCCGCTAACTCCCATAAGCCTGCCTTTGCTCATATAATTAGCAGTAGATTCAGCCTGCTTACCCCATACTACTATAGGTACAAAATCGGCTTCTCTTTGACCATTTTTGTTTGGAAGTCTTCTATCAACGGCCAAAGTAAAGGTGGCAACAGCAGTTCCGGTTCCTGGAGTAAATTTAAGTTCAGGATCCTTAGTAAGTCTACCTATTAAAACTACTTTATTCATTTATAATACACCACCTTATTTTTCTTCTTTAACTATGATATGTCTTATAACACCATCAGTAATTCTGAAATTTCTATCTAACTCTTTAGGTAATTCAGAATCAGCACTGAAATTTATTAGAGTGTAGTATCCTTCGTTAACTTTATCTATTTCATAAGCAAGTTTTCTCTTGCCCCAAAAATCTACGTTATCAACTACTCCTCCACCATTTTCTATTACACCTTTAAACTTTTCAACGTTAGCTTTAACAGTTTCTTCGTCTAATGAAGGGTGTAATATGAATATAGTTTCATATTTTCTCATTAGATTTCACCTCCTCCCCTCGGACTTAACGGCTGTGAAACTCACAGCAGGGACTACGAAATATAATTATATTACTAAATAAGATATAAATCAAGTACTTTATTCTGATATTTCAGGTATATTCTGCTTTATAATTTTTTTTACTCCTTTTTCAAATTTACTTCTTTCAAGCATAACTAATCTGCCGCAGCCTAAGCATTTTATTTTTATATCAGCACCTAATCTTATTATTTCCCATTCTTTACTACCACATGGATGTTTTTTCTTCATTTCAACTATATCACCAAGATAAAATATTTTAGGCATTATATTCATCCTTTCCATTAATTATTATTCTCTTTGGGTAAGGTATTTCTATATGTGCTTTATCTAAAGCTTTTTTTGCTTCTTTTCTTAATTCCATCTCTATTTCCCATTGGCTCATTGCATTAGCTTTCCCTACAATTCTTATAGTTATAGCACTATCTTTTAAAGCACTAACCCCTGCTACAGTTGGACCTTCAATTAAATTTTTATTTTTTTCTTTAAAATTTTCACACATATTATTTAAAACTTCAATTGCCTTATCTATATCTTCTTCATACGCTATATCAATTTCTACTAAAAATCTTTGATAACCTATAGAATGATTAGTAACCTTAGAAATTAAACCATTAGGTATTATATGAACATCTCCGCTAAAATCTCTAAGTTTTGTAACTCTTAACTCTATACTTTCAACAATTCCACTTTTATCATCTATATGAACATAATCTCCAACAGAATACTGTTCTTCAAATAATATGAAAAATCCATTAATTATATCTTTAATTAAACTTTGTGCTCCAAAACCTACTGCGACACCTCCTATACCGGCAAAAGTTAATACAATGTTTCCAAAAATTTGACTTATTATTGCTATTATACCTATAAAATATATTGTATATCTAAGTACACTCTTTAAAATAGCTTCTAATGTTTTGCTTCTTTTTTCGTCTAATGTAAATTTAAGATTACTTTTTCTTTGACTTTCCATAAATTTATGTATTATAGAACTTCCTATCTTAACAGCTAAATACATAGATATTAATATAAGCAGTATTTTTATAATTTTAAAAACTCCATTACTAATTTGTTCTGCTGAAATATGAATATTCCCTATATTTATGCCTCCGCTATTTAAATCAAATTTAAAATTAAATAAATCTTTCAATACGTATTCCCCCCATAAAAAATTAAGAATTAATAATGAACTATTTGTTTTTTCATTACTAATTCTTTATTATAATTATACTATATCAAATTTATTTCTTTAAAGCTACTTCCTTCTTTTAATAAAATTCCTTTAACTTTTACTTTTTTATCTTTCATTAAAACTTTGATTTTTTCTATTTCTTCTTCATAAACTTTTAAACTTATACCACAACTTTTGGTAACAAAAGTTGGAGTTGGCATAACTACTGCTTTAATATTATTATTTTTAAACACACTTTCACAATTTATTGCATTGTGAGTATTTTCAAATGTTAATATATAATATTTATCCATAACTTTCCTTCCATCATTAAATTTTTATAGTTTTTGATGCCTTATTCATCTTTTCTACTATAGTATACATATTAGTTATTTCGCCTATAGCTAATTTTTCTTTTAAATTATAAAAATCTAAACAAACTCCACAACTTGCTATATATACTCCTCTTTCTCTAAGCTTATTTAAACTTTCCAGTACTTCTGATCCTTTCGACGTAAGTTTAACACCACTATTTAAAAATAACAAATCATTTGGAATTTTATCACTTTCTGAAAGCGCATATAAATAACTTTTCATAAGTGTTTCTCCTAATTTATCATCACCATTTCCAAATTTATCACTTGTAATAACTATAACTAATGAATTATCATCAAAATTCATAACTTCACAGCTATCTATTTCTTTTTTTATATTAATATAATACAAATTTTCTCTTTCTTCAACAGAATATTTTAATTTATTACTTGAGCAGAATTTTGATATATTATTTTTAGCAACTTCATTATCAACTATAACAGTTGCCTCTCCAGCTTCAATAGAATCAAAATAATTTTTAGTGTTAATAACAGGTTGAGGACACTTTAACCCCTTGCAATCTATAATATTCATTTTTCTCTCCTTTTACCATTAAATTTATAAATACATATACAATTTATACTTTATATTTTATAATAATATTATATAAAACTCAATTTGTTTAATATTATTAAGTAGCAGGAGGGATAATTTGAAAATTTATTTAGATAATGCAGCTACTACTTATCCAAAGCCTCCTGAAGTTTATTCATCTGTTTTAAATTATATGATGAATATTGGAGCTAATCCTGGAAGAGGTGGAAGTTCTTCTACTCTTGAAGCTAGTAGAATTGTATATAAAACTAGAGAAGCAATTGCGAGCTTTTTTAACTTTGATAAACCTGAAAATGTAATATTTACTTCAAATATAACTCTTTCATTAAATATTTTAATTAAAGGTATTGTAAAAAAAGGATGGCATGTTATTACTACTTCAATGGAACATAACTCAGTATTAAGACCTCTTTCAAGTTTAAATAAAAAAGGATTTATAGAATTAGATATAGTACCTTGCTCTAATGAAGGATTAATTAATATTGAAACTTTAAAAAATAAAATAAAAAGTAATACAAAACTTGTAATCTTATCTCATTCTTCTAATATAATAGGTACTATTCAACCTATTGAAGAAATAGGTAAAATATGTAAAAAACATAATATATATTTTATATTAGACACTGCACAAACAGCAGGAATAATCCCAATAGATTTTTATAAACTTAATCTAAGTGCATTAGCTTTCACTGGTCATAAAAGTTTATTAGGTCCTCAAGGTATAGGAGGATTTTTAATAAGCGATAAGCTAAATGATGAAGCTGTTCCTATTATTGAAGGAGGTACTGGAAGCTTATCTGAAAGTATATTTCAACCCTCTTTTTTACCAGATAAATTTGAAAGTGGGACTATGAATACTCCTGCTATTGCAGGACTTTTTGAAGGAATAAATTTTATAAATAAAGAAGGAATTTATAATATAAAAGAAAAGGAAGAATATTTAACCTCAAAATTTATAGAAGGTCTTCTTAATATGGATCATATAATTTTATATGGTATTAAAAATCATAAAAAAATGACTTCTGTAATATCTATAAATTCGACAAAAATAGATAATTCAGAATTAGGATACATATTAGATAATAATTATGGAATAATTACAAGAACAGGACTTCACTGTTCACCTTTGGCTCATAAAACTATAGGTACTTTTCCACAAGGTACTTTAAGATTTAGTTTTGGTTTCTTTAATGATATTAAAGATGTAAATTATACACTTGAAAGCTTAAATAATATTATGAAAGGGATGTGAAATATTTGAATACTCTTTTAGAAAAAATAGATAAAGTAGCTATATTTTTTATATTATACACTTTAATTTTTGTTACATTTTTTAAAACAATAAATTATACTTTGCCATTTGTTTTAGCATTTATATTCGCTTTACTTCTCCAAAAACCTACAAAATTTATGGTAAATAAATTTAAAATAAAAAATTCTATATCAGCTATTTTAACTACATTTTTATTTTTTGCTATTATAATACTTATAACTACATTAGGTATTATATCTCTTACTAATGAAGCAATTCAGCTTGTAAAAAACACTCAAGTATATATAACTCAAAACTCTAATTTAATTGATAAATATATGAATATTTTAAAAGATTCATATGAAAGAGTTGATCCTTATATTATTGATACTATAAAATCTAATATGTCTAATTCAATATCAAAATTATCTAATATAACTGCACAAATTATTACATCAATTGTTACTTGGATTATAAACTTTTTTAGTTCTATTCCATCTATAATTATGATTATTGTATTTACATTTTTATCAACTTACTTTTTTACTAGAGACTTAACATCTGCTAAGAAAAAATTTTTACATATAATTCCTTCAGGAAGCACAAATAAAGTTTTATATATGTATAGTGAAACAAAAAAAATGCTTGTTAATTATGTTTTATCTTATTCTATAGTAGTAAGTATAACATTTTTAGAAACATTAATTGGTTTTTCTATATTTGGTGTTAAATATGCTTTAATATTAAGTATTTTATCTGCAATTTTTGATGTACTTCCTGTTCTTGGAACAGCTACAGTTTATATTCCAATTGCCATATATTATGCATTATATAATAACTGGATTAAAGCTATTGGAATATTAATACTTTATGCTGTAGTATTTATTGTTAGACAAATATTAGAACCTAAAATTGTTTCATCTTCATTAGGTCTTCACCCTGTTGCAATTCTTGCGGCTATATTTATTGGATTAAAAATAAATGGTATAGCAGGAATGTTCTACTGTATGTTTCTTGTAATATTTTATTCTATTTTAAAAACTATAAAAATACTATAAAATTTAAATAAATGTATAAAAACCTCCCATTTGGTTAAAATGCCAAATAGGAGGTTTTTATATATGAAAGAAAAATTTATTTTAGATTCTAGGGAATCAAATTCAATCATTAAATTAAGAGATATACTTTATGAAGAATTAAATCCTATTATAAAAGAAAACAGGCCTATAATATTTTTATGTATAGGTACTGATCGTTCTACTGGAGACAGTATGGGACCTTTAGTAGGAGATAAATTAAAATTTTTAATAAGAGATAAAATTTATTTATATGGTAATTTAGAATATCCAATTCACGCAAAAAATTTAGAAAGCACTATTAAAGAAATAAATTCTGAATATATAAATCCTTTTATAGTTGCTATTGACGCTTGCCTTGGCAGCATTCAAAATGTAGGTAAAATATTTATAGAAAAAAAGCCTATTAATCCAGGATCCGCCATGAATAAAAATTTACCATCTGTAGGAGATCTAAGTATTACTGGCATAGTAAATATATCAGGATCTTTAGAATTTATGGTACTTCAAAATACCAGACTTCATGTTGTCATGACTTTAGCAGATGTTATATCTAAAGGTATTTACCATTTTATATTAAAATCTGTTGGTGGACATAAAAAGAAAAATTCAAGCAATGATACAAATAACGCATTAAATACTTTAGAACTAAATATATGATTTTAAAATAGAACTAAATAAACATAATAAATATAATAAACATAATAAATATAATTTTTAAAATAAAGAACTATATGATCTATTATTAATAATATATTCTATTTCATCTATGCTTTTACTTCCTGCATCTATTATTAATGTACCTTCTCTTTTAAAATTACCTTGAGATCCTAAATTAATTAATCCACCATTTTTTAAATCGCATATTATTATATCAACAGGAGTATTTATATTATTTACAACATTATATCCTCTATTTTCTAATTCTTTTTTTATATGCTGTAATTCGTTATCTACACATATTTTCATATAAAAGACCTCCTTTAAGGCTAATATTCCCTTAAAGGAGGTCTTTTATACTATTTACTTATTGCTTCTTCAAGTACTTGTTGTTCTTCTTCTGATAAATCGTATCTTGATATTCCTTTATCTATAGGTTTTGCATATGTAGTACTTTCGTTTCTCCCAAAAATACTTGTTAATATTATACCATCATTTTTATCATCTAATAAAGCTATTGAAAAGCTTAAATCACTTCCAATATCGTCAAATGCTCTATATCTTATAACACCTGTCTTTTGAATACATTTTTTTAATTTATTATTTATTTTATTAATATCTTCTTTTAATAACTCAGACTGGTTTTCTACTTCATCTATTTTATCTAAATAGCCTATTACTAATTCTTCTAAATTTTTATTGTTAACTCCTCTCATAAATTTTTTATATTTTCTTTCAACTCTATTTACACTTTTTATTAAAATAATTACAGTTATAATTAAAATAATTACAATAAATAAAAGTACTAATATAATATAAGGCGCAAAGTTATTAAGTATATTTATAATATTGTCCATATTTTACTCCCCTTTAAAATGTTTCACGTGAAACATAGAATTTCTTTTATATATTTAAAATGTCCAATATCCTTTGTAAATCTTCTTCGGAATAAAATTCTATTTCAATTTTACCTTTATTTTTTTTATTAACAAGAGAAACTTTTGTACCAAAATAAGTTTCTAACTTACTCCTAATATCGCTATGATAAATATTTTCTTTTTCTTTATTAGAATTTTTCTTTTCTTTGCCTAAATTTTTAATTAATTTTTCTGTATCTCTTACATTTAAACCTTCATCAATAATAGTCTGTGCAATAATAAATTGTGTATCTTTATCTGTAACAGATAATAAAGCTCGTCCATGACCTTCTGTTATAACTCCATCAATGATATATTCTTGAACTCGTTCATCTAAATTTAATAATCTAAGTATATTTGTTACTGCTGTTCTGGATTTACCTATTCTTTTACTTAATTCCTCCTGAGTTAAGTTAAACTCTTCAATTAATTTTTTATAAGCTAATGCTTCTTCAATTGGATTTAAATCTTCCCTTTGTATATTTTCTATTAAAGATATTTCAAGTACTTGTTTATCAGTCAAATCCATAACAATAGCAGGAATTTCTTTAAGTCCAATACTTTTAGCTGCTCTCCATCTTCTTTCTCCTGCTACAATAATATATGTATCATTATCTCTTTTTAAAACAATTGGCTGAACAACCCCATGCTCTTTTATAGATTCTGCTAATTGTTCTATTTTTTCTTCATCAAAATTTTTTCTGGGCTGATCTTCATTAGCTTTAATTAAATTCATTTCTATATTTGTAATAGTGTTTTTTCCTTCTAAAATATCATCTTCTGGTATTAGAGCTCCTAAACCTTTGCCTAGCCCAAATTTTTTACTCAAACTTTATCCCTCCTTTTTATGTTGACGACTTAAAAATTCTTTAGCTAATTTTTCATAACACTCTGCACCTTTGCATTTATCATCATAAAGCATTATAGGAAGTCCAAAACTTGGAGATTCTGCAAGCCTTATATTTCTAGGTATGGTTGTATTATAAACTTTATCTTTAAAATAATTTTTTACTTCTTTAAGTACTTCATTACTTAAATTAGTTCTTCCATCATACATAGTAAGAATAACGCCTTCAATTTCAATATTTTTATTTAAAGATTTTTTTACAAGCTGTATTGTATTTATAAGTTGTCCTACTCCTTCAAGTGCATAAAATTCACATTGTATAGGTATTAAAACACTATCAGAAACGCTTAATGCATTAATAGTTAAAAAACCCAAAGATGGTGGGCAATCAATAAATATAAAATCATAGTCATCTTTTATTTCATTAATTTTATTCTTTAAAATTAATTCTCTATTTTGCTTATTTATAAGTTCAACTTCAGCACCAGCTAATTCCATTGTTGCTGGAGCTAAGAAAAAATTATTTATTACTTGACATTCTATTATTACATCTTTTAATGATACACTATCTGAAGTTAATGCATCATATATTGAAAGCTCAATTTTTCTTTTATCAATACCAAGTCCGCTTGTGGTGTTGCCTTGAGGATCCATATCAATGGCAAGTATTTTATATCCTTCCAAAGCAAGATAAGAACATAAATTTATATTTGAAGTAGTTTTACCCACTCCACCTTTTTGATTAAAAATGCAAATCGTCTTCAAAATTTCACCTTCCTTACATTTGTTTATGTAAATTATAGATATCCAAAAATTTAATTTTTTATATTTGTTATTTATAAATGTAAAATAGCTTCTATATCTAATTTAAATCATTTTAATAAAATAAATATTATTATATTAATAAAGTACGTTCATTAATCATATTATTATTATTTTATTATATCCTTATAGTATTTTTATTTTTATGTTAGATATCTATAATATAATTTAATTATATTTTTATTTTTAAAAATAAAAAAACTCAAATATAAGTTTACTTTTAAAAATATGTAAAAGCAATATAAAAATAAATTTTATATTTATATATTTTATATTTATATATTTTAAATTTTTATATTTATCATTAATATATTGAAAATTTTAAAGTTTAATACATTTCTCTAATATAAAATATATTTAATAACAAAATTATTGTTTTACTAAACAATGTACTTATATTAAAATATTTTTATTTTTAACGTTAGATATATTATAAAAATCTATTTTAATTGATTAAATTAATTATTATATTTTAATATATATACATACTAAGTATATTATATAATTTAATATTAAATAATAAAAGTATTTGTATTAAAACAAACTTTTATTTAATAAAAAAATAAGCACAAAATTATCATTTTTCTTAATATAAAAATACTAATTTTGTGCTTATTTAAAATTATAATTTTTTTAATTTTAATTTATTTTAAAAATATGTTTCACGTGAAACATATTTATTTTTTAGGTATTGTTACAGTGATTTGAATGCAATCATCTAAATCTTTAGATGCGTACTGAGCAGCAATACCATATTTATCAAATACTTGTCTTACTGTATTTATATATACCTTTGGCGAAAAAACACCTTTTATTTTTTTCTTTCCCTCTGCTGCTACTTCTTGATGAGTTAATCTTAAAAGCTCTTTTTCTATTAGTTCTTCTGTTTTTTTAACATTTAAATTTTTTTTAATAACTATATTTAATATTTTTTGCTGTATTTGTGGAGTTGGTAATTTTAACAATGCTCTTGCATGTCTTTCTGTTAATTTATTTTCAAGCAGAGTATTTCTAATTTCAGGAGAAAGCTTCAAAATTCTTATTTTATTTGCAATAGTAGATTGCTTTTTGCCTATAACTTCTGCTAATTGTTCTTGAGTATAAGAATGATCTTTTATTAAATTATAATAAGCTTCTGCTTCTTCTATAAAATTTAAATCTTCTCTTTGTAAATTTTCAAGAAGAGCAATTGCTGCTGAATCTTTATCTGTAATGTCAACTAATATAGCAGGAACTTTATCTAAGCCTATCTTTTTAGCTGCTCTTAATCTTCTTTCCCCAGCCACTAGTTCATATCTATCTGTGCCTATTTTTCTAACTGATAATGGTTGAATTATGCCAAAAGTTTTTATAGATTTGGCTAATTCATCAATAGTTTCTTCATTAAAATTTTTTCTTGGTTGATAAATATTTGGTGAAATCAAATCAGTAGATATATAAAAAATATTATTTTCCATGGCACCCTCATCCCTTTTGTTTTTTCCTTATATTAACAAATTCTGCATAAAATTTTAAATTCCTTCTTTTATTATCATTTTTTATATGACAAATTATTACATATATTTATTTTATAGGTTTTTTTTGTATAGTTCCAGCTTTTCTAGGATAAATTTTAGGAGTTTCTTTAATTTTTTTTACAATAACTAAATTATGCTTTAAATCAGTATTTTCTATATCTACATTAATAATATCTTCAATAACTCCACCTAATGTAACAATAGCCTTTTTACCTTCATTTATTTCTTCTTCCACTGAAGGGCCTTTTAATGCAATAAAATATCCATTAGTTTTTACATAAGGAATGCATAATTCACTTAATACAGCCATATTAGCTACAGCTCTAGAAACTGCAAAATCAAAATTTTCCCTATAACCTTTTTCTCTTGCAAAGTCTTCTGCTCTTCCATGTAGTGCAGTTATATTTTTAAGATTTAACTCTTTTATTACTTCATTTAAAAAATTTACCCTTTTATTTAAAGAATCTAAAAGTACAACTTCTACTTCTGGTAACATAATTGATATAGGGATTCCTGGAAATCCAGCACCAGTTCCAATATCAATTATTCTTTTAGCAGTATTTAATAAAGAAAATCTGAAAATCTTAATAGAATCTATAAAATGCTTTTTAACTATATCCTCATCTTCTGTAATTGCTGTTAAATTTATTTTCTCATTCCATTCTTTAATAAGATCTTTATATTTCATAAATTTATCATATTTTTCTTTATCAAAATATAATTTTTCATTGATACAAGCAGTATTCATTATTTCAAAGAATTCCATTATTTTATTCTCCATCCTTAATTTTTTCTTTAGCATAATGTTGTTCTAAATATATAAGAAGTACTGATATATCTGCAGGAGATACTCCCGATATTCTTGATGCCTGACCTATACTTATTGGTCTAATATTATTAAGTTTTTGCTTAGCCTCTATTCTAAGACCATAGATATTATCATAATTTATATCTTCTGGTATTAATTTTTTTTCAAATTTTTTAAATTGCTCTACTTGTTCTAACTGCTTTTCAATATATCCTTCATATTTTGATATTATATTAACCTGTTCTTGTATATCAGCTCTTAAATTTGGTCTTTCTAAATCTAAAGGTTTTACAATATAATAATCAAGCTCTGGTCTTTTTATAAGTTCATATAAACTAACAGGTTTCTTTAATTCTGATGAATTAACAGACATTAAAAATTCATTTACTTCTTTTTTATTTGTTATTTGAAGATTTTTAATTCTTACAAGTTCTTTTTCAATGGCATTTTTTCTTTCTAAATATTTTTCATATCTTTCTTTAGAAACTAATCCAACTTTATATCCTATTTCTGTAAGTCTAAGATCTGCATTATCTTGTCTTAAGAGTAATCTATATTCAGCTCTTGAAGTCATCATTCTATATGGTTCTTGTGTTCCTTTTGTAACTAAATCATCTATTAAAACACCAATATAAGCATCACTTCTACTTAAAATTAATGGTTCTCTATTTTTAATTTTAAGTGCAGCATTTATTCCAGCTATTATTCCCTGAGCTGCTGCTTCCTCATATCCTGAACTACCATTCATTTGCCCTGCACTAAATAATCCTTGTATTTTTTTCAACTCTAATGTAGGTTTTAATTCTGTTGGATCAAGACAATCATATTCTATAGCATATCCTGTTCTCATAATTTGAACATTTTCAAGTCCTGGTATAGTCCTAAGCATTTTTATTTGAACATCTTCTGGAAGTGATGTAGACATACCTTGAACATACATTTCTTCTGTATCTTCTCCCTCTGGTTCAATAAATACCTGATGCTGAGTTTTTTGAGGAAATCTCATTACTTTATCTTCTATTGATGGACAATACCTAGGACCTATTCCTTCAATAGAGCCATTATACATAGGAGAACGGCTTATATTATCTCTTATAACTTTATGTGTTTCTTCATTTGTATAAGTTAAATAACAAGAGATTTGTTCTCTTTCTATATTTTCATTCATAAAAGAAAATGGAATTATTTTTTTGTCTCCTGGCTGTTCTATCATTTTTGAAAAATCTATAGATTTTCTGCTAACTCTTGCAGGAGTACCTGTTTTAAATCTCCTTAAACTTAATCCAAGATTTTTTAAACAAAAAGATAAATCATTTGCAGGAAAAAGATTATTAGGTCCACTACTATAATCCACTTCTCCAATTATTACTCTTCCTTTTAAATATGTTCCAGTAGCTAAAATTACAGCTTTGCAAGGGAAATAAGCACCATTTTTAGTAAGTACACCTTTAACTTTATTATTTTCAACTTCAATATCTACAGCTTCAAGCTGTCTTAAATATAAATTTTCTTGTTTTTCAAGTACATGTTTCATTCTAGATTGATATCTTTTTTTATCAGCCTGTGCTCTAAGAGAATGAACTGCTGGACCTTTTGATGTATTTAACATTCTAGATTGAATAAAAGTTTCATCTATATTAAGCCCCATTTCTCCACCTAAAGCATCTATTTCTCTAACAAGATGCCCTTTAGATGTACCTCCTATATTAGGATTGCATGGCATAAGTGCTACACTATCTAAATTCATACATAAAACTAAAGTTTTACATCCTAATCTTGCACAAGCAAGAGCTGCTTCACAACCAGCATGACCTGCACCAATAACAACTACATCAAATTCTTCTTCAATATACTTCATAACAATCACTACTTTCCAATACAAAATTCTGAAAATATTTTATCTATTATATCTTCTTCTAAAGTTTCTCCTGTAATTTCACCAAGGCTTGCAAAAGCTTGTTTAAGATCTATAGACGCTAAATCAATAGCCATAGTATTATTTAAAGCCAAAAGCCCTGCATTTAAACTTTCTTTTGCACGTAATAATGATTCTTTGTGCCTTGTATTTGTTATTAAAGTATCTTTAGTTGTAATTTCACCTTTAAAAAATAAATGTTTAATAGCTTCTTTTAAATTTTCAATACCCTCTCCAGTTTTAGCTGAAATTTCTATAACATACTCTGAATTTAATTCTTTAATATCTTTTTTACTAATCTTATTTTCTAAATCACTCTTATTTAAAAGTACTACATATTTTTTATCTTTAATGTAATCTATAATTTCAATATCTTCTTTATCTAAATTTTTACTTGCATCAAGCATTAAAATAATTAAATCTGCCTCATTTATTTTTTCTCGTGATTTTTCTACACCTATTTTTTCAACTATATCATCTGTTTCTCTTATACCAGCTGTATCTATTATTTTTACAGGAATTCCATTAATATTTATAAATTCTTCTATAATATCTCTAGTAGTTCCTGGAATATCTGTAACTATAGCTCTTTTTTCCATAAGAAGAGCATTTAAAAGAGATGATTTACCAACATTAGGTTTTCCTACAATAACAGCATTAAGTCCCTCTCTTATTATTTTACCTTCATTGGCAGAATTCAATAGATTTTCTACTTCTTCTATAATATCTTTTAATTGTTTTTCTATTATATGTGCAGTAGTTTCTTCTAAATCTTCTTCAGGGAAATCTACTGTAGCTTCTATATGTGCAATAATACCTAATAATTTTTCTCTTAAAGATTTAATTTCCCTGGAAATTCTTCCTTCTGATTGAGCTAATGCAGACTTCATGCTTAATTCTGTTTTAGCTCTTATTATATCAATAACAGCTTCAGCTTGACTTAAATCAATTCTTCCATTTAAAAATGCTCTTTTAGTAAATTCGCCAGGTTCTGCAATTCTCGCACCAGCCTTAATAACTTCCTCAAGCACTTTGTTTGTAGAAATAATACCACCATGGCAATTTATTTCAACAGTATCCTCTGCAGTAAAACTTTTAGGACCTTTCATAAAACTTACTATAACTTCATCAATAATTTCATTTTTTTCTTTATCTATAATATATCCATATCTCATTGTATAAGTTTTTATATCTTCTAAAGTTCTTCCATTCTTGCCTTTAAATATGCTATTTACTACTTTTAAAGCATTTTTACCTGACACTCTAATTATAGAAATACCACTTTCACCTAAACTTGTAGCTACTGCAGCAATTGTATCAAATTCTTTCATTATTTTAATTTCACCTCTTTTCAACATATTTATATTATAACCAATAATTAATAATAAAAAAAGCAAGGTTTATTTTATTAAATAAGAAAATTTAATAAATGTATAAAAAGAAAGCCCTTAGGCTTTCTTTAAATTAATAACTACTCTTCTATAAGGTTCTTCACCTTCACTATAAGTGTCTACAAAAGGATTATTTTGAAGTGCAGAATGTATTATTCTTCTTTCATAAGGATTCATAGGCTCAAGTTTAATTAATTTTCCTGTTCTTTTTACTGTATTTGCAACTTTATTTGCAAGTTTTCTTAAAGTTTCTTCTCTTTTAGCTCTATAATTTTCTGTATCTAAAACAACTCTTTTATAATTAGTTTCATTTCCTTTATTTATAACTAAACTAACTAAATACTGAAGTGCATCTAAAGTTTCACCTCTATATCCAATAATTATTCCCATATCTGGTCCAGTTAAAGAAATATTAATAGTGTCATTATCTTCTTTAATTTTTATTTCTGCTTTAATATTCATTGCATTTAAAATTTCTCTTAAAAAAGATTTAGCTTCATAAGTATAATCTCTTTTTACTTTAACTCTTATTTTTGCAGGTTTAGCACCAATAAATTTAAAAAGCCCTTTACTTCCTTCATCTAAAACTTCTACTTCTATTTTATCTTTAGTAATTTTTAATTCATCTAAAGCATTTTTAATAGCTTCATCAACTGTTTTACCAGTCATTTCAATAATTTTCATATATCCTAAGACACCTGCCTTCTCTGCTATCAAATGTTTTTAATAAAACATTAAGCATTTGCTTCTTTTTCTTTAAAACGCATCCTTCTAATAAGAAGATTTTGTCCCATTTGAATTAAGTTGTTAACTACCCAGTAAAGTACAAGAGCTGAAGTAAAATTCCATGCCATAATAATCATAAATATAGACATACCAATATTCATTGTACTAGCTTGTTTTGCTTGAGCTGGATCTGCAGCAGTCGGCATCATAAGCATAGATATGTATTGGGTAACTCCTGATAAAATAGGTAATATATGAAGCTGGTCAGGACCAAATAAATTTTTCATCCATAAAAATGATACTATAGTTCCACCAGTATCTATAGTTCTAAATACATAAAAAAGTGCCCAAAGTATTGGAAGTTGTATTAAAAGAGGCAAACATCCACTCATAGGATTTGCTCCTTTTTCTTTATACAATTTCATCATTTCCTGTTGTGCTTTTTGAGGATCATTTTTGTATTTTTCTTGTATTTTTTTTATTTCTGGCTGCATTTCCTGCATTACAGCCTGAGACTTTATTTGTTTTAAGTTTAAAGGTAATAAAATTAGTCTTACTATTATAGTAAAGAATATAATAGATAATCCATAAGAAACATTAGGATTAGTTATACCTATAACTTTAATTCCTTCGTGTAATAATTCAAAAAAACTTTTTAATGCATTGTTTATAAAATTCAAATTACAAACCTCCTAGTGGTTATTTTACTGGATCGTATCCTCCCTTGTTTAAAGGATTACATCTTAAAATACGCTTAATTGACATAATACTCCCTTTAAATGCACCATATTTTTCTATTGATTCTAATGCATACTGAGAACAAGTTGGATAAAACCTGCATCCTGCATTACTAGAAAAACCTAAAAATTTATAAAATACCTTCTTTAAAGGTGATAAAAATTTTCTATAAAATTTTATTATTTTAATTAACATTTTTTTCATCAATTAATAAACCTGCCTTTTTTAACAGATTTTTTAAAGCACTTTCAATCTCTGCAAAACTTTTATCATTTGAAGAATTTCTAGCAATAAAAACTAAATCATATCCTTTTATTATATAATCTTTATTAAGCCTATAACTTTCACTTATAAGCCTTTTAACTCTACTTCTTACTACACTCTTCCCAACTTTTTTACTTACAGATATTCCAACTTTATTTAAATTTTTATGATTTTTACGTACATATAAAACTAATAAGGAATTAGAAAAAGATTTACCCTTTCTGTAAACAGTCCTAAACTCTATATTTTTTCTTATTTTTTCTTCTTTTTTAAAACTATGCATAAAGTTTATCTCCTTTTTACTGCAATTACAGAAAAAGGCCACTAAAGCGGCCTTATGCTGTTAATCTTTTTCTACCTTTTGCTCTTCTTCTTTTTAAAACTTTTCTACCACCTGGAGAAGCCATTCTTTTTCTAAAACCATGTTCCTTTTTTCTTTGTTTTTTCTTAGGTTGATATGTCATAAACATTTCTAATGCACCCCCTTCTATATCTTTATATTATATAGCAAATATCTTACTACCTAATTAAAATTTTTCTATCTTCTTTTTTCTTTTTATTAAAAGATAGATTTTTATAAATCATATAATTTAAATCTTAATACTAATAAACTTAGTATTTTAATTTAAAAAAATATAATCATCTTTTCTTTTATTTTTTAAAAGAAATTTATATAAATGTAATTTTAATTTTTACTATTAAATTATATATTTACAATATATTTATGTCAAGAATAAGAATAATGTTGATATTTTTTATATTTCTACACATTTTTTGTGGATAACTTCTTGAATAGCTCTTTATGTTTTGTTATTATAGATAAAGGATTGTTAATAACTTTTTTAAATGATAAGTTATCCACACGTGTTGATAACTTTGTGGATAACCTGTGAAATAGTTTATAACACAAGTATTTTCTTTTTTTTATTTTTAGCTTAATATGCTATTTTATTCATTTGTATATAATGTTAATATATATTTTTTCACATTGTTAATAACTTTTTATGTTTTAAAATTATAAACAAAATTATTGACATGTGAATATTTTTTTCAACATTTGTCAACAAATTAAATAAATTATATTTTTATTATTATATACTGTGAATAATATTTTTTTAACAAAAAATTTATTATTTATTTTAAACTGGAGGATAAAAAATGGATGGCGGTCTAAAAGATTTGTGGGAAAAAGCTTTAAACATTATTAAAACAGAAATGACAGAAGTTAGTTTTAATACATGGATAAAAAGTGCAATTCCTTTATCTTTAAGCAATAATACCTTAACACTAGGAGTCCCAAACAACTTCACTAAAGAAATACTAGAAACTAGATATAAAGATTTGATTATTAATTCTTTAAAACTTATTTCTCCTAAAAAATATAATATAGAATTTATTATTACATCTGAAGAAAGCATCGATATTGAAGAGTCAAATTCAAAAAAAGAATTAAAATCTAATATTATAGTTAATGATGAAATGGTTGGTACTTTAAATCCAAAATATACTTTTGATACTTTTGTTATAGGTAATAGCAATAGGTTTGCTCATGCAGCTTCTTTAGCCGTTGCCGAATCTCCAGCAAAATCATATAATCCCCTTTTTGTTTATGGCGGTGTTGGACTTGGCAAAACTCATCTAATGCATGCTATTGGACATTATATACTTCAAAATAACCCAAAATCAAAAGTTGTATATGTATCTTCCGAAAAATTTACAAATGAATTAATTAACTCTATTAAAGATGATAAAAATGTCGAATTTAGAAATAAATATAGAAATGTAGATGTATTATTAATAGATGATATTCAATTTATAGCTGGTAAAGATGCTACCCAGCAAGAATTTTTCCATACTTTTAATGCTCTTCATGATGCAAATAAACAAATAATTTTATCTAGTGATAGGCCTCCTAAAGAAATTCCAACTTTAGAAGACAGACTAAGATCTAGATTTGAATGGGGACTTATAGCAGATATTCAGCCTCCAGATTTTGAAACAAGAATAGCTATTCTCAAAAAAAAGGCTGATGTTGAAGGATTAAATATTCCAAATGATGTTATGGCTTATATTGCAACTAAAATAAAATCAAATATTAGAGAACTTGAAGGAGCTTTAATTAGAATAAATGCTTATTCTTCTTTAACTAATAAAGATATAACAGTTGATTTAGCAGCTGAAGCTTTAAAAGATATTATTTCAAATAAACCTGAAAAAAAGATAAATATAGATTTAATAATGGATGTAGTAGCAAATTATTATGGTTTAAGAATAGAAGACTTTAAATCTCAAAGAAGAACAAGAAATGTAGCCTATCCTAGACAAATAGCTATGTATCTTTGTAGAAAACTTACTGATACATCTCTTCCTAAAATTGGCGAAGAATTTGGCGGAAGAGATCATACAACAGTAATACATGCTTATGAAAAAATTAGTGAGGGTTTAAAATCTGATGAAAGTCTTCAAGAAGCTATAAATGAAATTACAAAAAAAATTCAGCAAAAATAATTAACATAAGCTATTAATAACATTATAATAATATGTGGATAATTTAATACTCATAAATTAATTTATAACAATGTGGATAAGATTAAAATATATTCATTTACTTATCCACAATTATTTTTACTAAATTTATGAGTATTTTCAAAGTCTTTAATGTGTTATCCACATAACAACAACCCCTACTACTATTATTACTAAAAAATATATATATTATCTATTCTTTCTATATAAAAAATCCATGTGGATAAAAGGAGGACACAAATGAAATTTATATGTGAAAAAAATAAACTTCAAGAAGCAATTTTTACAGCACAAAAAGCTATAACTGGAAAATCTACTATGAGCATACTTGAAGGAATATTACTAATTGCTAAAGATAATGAACTAACATTAATAGGATCTGATATAGATTTAAGTATAGAAACAAAAATCAAAGTTGATGTTATAGAAGAAGGAAGCATAGTTGTAGATTCAAAATTATTTGGAGAGTTAATAAAAAAACTTCCTCCTTTTGAAGTTCAAATAAGTACAATTCCTAATAATTCTATAGAATTAATATGCCAAAAATCTAAAGCTGTTTTAAAATATAAAAATTCAGATGAATTTCCTATGCTACCAAAAATCAATGAAAATATAATATTTTCTATACCTCAGAAAATGTTAAAAAGTATGATAAAAGGCACAATTTTCGCAACGGCTCAAGATGAAATAAGGCCTATTCTTACTGGAGTTAAATTTGAAATTAATAATAATAAATTAAATTTAGTAGCTTTAGATGGATTAAGATTAGCATTAAGATCAGAAAATATAGATAATGACAATACTATAAATGCTGTAATTCCAGGAAAAACTTTAAATGAAGTTTCAAAAATAATAGAAGATTCAGATGATAAAATAAATATTACTTTTACACCAAATCACATACTATTTAATCTTGGAAATACTAAAATTATATCTAGACTTTTAGAAGGTGAATTTATAAATTATAATTCAATTATTCCAGATGAATACAATTTAAAAGTTATAGTAAAAAGAAATGAATTTTTAGATTGCTTAGAAAGAGCTTCACTTATGGCTAAAGATGGAAATACAAATTTAGTTAAACTTGATATCAAAGACGATACAATGGTTATAACCTCCGATTCTCAATTGGGAAAATCAAGAGAAGAAGTAAATATAATTATGCAAGGGGAGCCTCTAAAAATTGCATTTAATGCAAGATTTTTAATTGATGTATTCAAAGTTATGGAAGAAGAAGAAATAATACTAGAACTTACAAGTAATGTAAGTCCGTGTATAATAAAAAACAAAGATAAAAATAATTGTACTTATTTAGTTCTTCCAGTTAGGTTTATAGAAAATTAAATTTCATAAATATGGGGATAATATAAATTATACTGTATTATCCCTAATATAATTTATAATTGAATTTTTAAATTGAGAGGTAAAATTATGAAAGAAATAAAAATAAATACAGAAATTATTAAATTAGATTCATTTTTAAAGTATGCTGGTATAGTGAATATGGGATCAGAAGCTAAAATTTACATACAAACCGGCAAGGTAAAGGTAAATGGTGAAATAGAACTTAAAAGAGGTAAAAAGCTTAAAAAAGGTGATATAATTGAAATAGAAGGAGAAAATTATAAAATTATATAAATTTTATGTTATAATATAATAGGTGTTTTTATATGTATATAAAAAATTTACAACTTCTAAATTTTAGAAATTATGAAGAACTTAATATTGAATTTAATAATGGAGTAAATATTTTTATAGGCGATAATGCTCAAGGGAAAACAAACATACTTGAAAGTATTTATTACAGCAGTTTAGCTAAATCTCACAGAACTAATAAAGATAAAGAACTTATCAATTGGAATAAAGATTATGCTTATAATAAATCTTATATATCAAAAGAAAGATTAGATAAGATTATAGAAATAAAAATTTTTAAAGATGGAAAGAAAGGAATAAGAATAAACGGTATTAAAATCAATAAGATACAAGAACTTATTGGTATTTTTAATGTGGTTTTATTTTCTCCTGAAGATTTAAAAATTGTAAAAGAATCACCTTCATATAGGAGAAAATTTCTTGATACTGAAATTTGTAAGTTAAATAAAAAATATTATTATAGTTTAGTACAATACAATAAAGTTTTAAATGAGCGAAACACTTTATTAAAAAAATGGAATGAAGATATTAACAAAATGATTGATATATACGATATACAGCTTTCTAAATTTGGAAGCTATATTGTAAGTGAAAGATTAAAATATATTAATCTCCTTAACCAAAAAGGCAGTGTAATTCATAAAGAAATTACATCTGAACTTGAAAATATAAGTTTTAAATATATAACTTCAATAAAAGATTTTGAAAATATAGAAAATGAACTAAATTATATTTTGAAAAAAAATATAAAAACAGATATGGAGAGAAAAACAACTTCATATGGTCCTCATAGAGATGATTTTTCTATAAACATAAATGGTGTTGATACAAGAAATTTTGGCTCTCAAGGCCAGCAAAGAACTTCAGTTTTAACTATTAAGTTTGCTTCACTTCAAATTATTAAAGAAGAAACCAAAGAATATCCAATACTTCTTTTGGATGATGTTTTATCAGAGTTGGATTTAAACAGACAAAAGTATATTTTAAATTCTATAAATAATGTTCAAACTATAATAACTTGTACAGGTATAGAAAACATAAAGAATTATTTAAATTCAAGTGCAAAGGTGTTTGAAGTTAAAAATGGTAAAATAATTAAAGAATATATGTTAAAAAAAACATAAAATATTACATTGCCTTTTTATAATGATTAAAGGAGGAATTTACATGTTTTTACATTTAGGAGAAAATGTTGTTGTTCCAATAAAAGACATAATAGGAATATTTGATATGGAAACTTCTACATATAGTTCAGATACAAATCAATTTTTAAGATTAGCAGAAGAAGATGGTTTTGTTGAAAGAATTACCAAAGAAAAACCAAAATCATTTATTATAGCAGAAATAGATAAAAAAAGTAAAATATATCTATCTCCTATATCATCAGCTACTTTGGAAAAAAGAACTGAAATAATATATGAAGAAATATAAGTGATAAAAAAGGAGGATTAAACATGCCGGAAAATAGACCAATATACGATGAAAATCAAATTCAAGTACTTGAAGGGCTTGAAGCTGTAAGAAAAAGACCAGGTATGTATATAGGAAGTACTAGTTCTAGAGGACTACATCATCTAGTATATGAAATAGTTGATAACAGTATAGATGAAGCAATGATAGGAGTATGTAAAAATATAAATGTTTTTATTCATAAAGATAATTCAATAACGGTTAAAGATGATGGTAGAGGTATGCCTATTGGAATACATCCTAAAATGGGAATACCAACGGTTGAAGTTATAATGACTGTACTACATGCTGGTGGAAAATTTGGTGGTGGAGCTTATAAAGTATCAGGAGGACTACATGGTGTTGGAGCTTCAGTTGTAAATGCTTTATCAGAAGTTTGTGAAGTTACTGTTACAGCTAATGGAGGTTTATGGAGACAAAGATATGAAAGAGGAAAAGCTGTTACAGGTTTAGAAAAAATAGGTGAAGCTGAAGGACATGGTACAGAAACATATTTTAAGCCAGATTACCAAATTTTTGATGAATTGGAATTTGATTATGATACCTTAGCTCAAAGACTTAGAGAGCTTGCATTTTTAAATAAAGGTATAAGAATAACTCTTAAAGATGAAAGAGAAGAAGGAAAAAGTGAAGAATTTTACTATGAAGGTGGTATTAAATCTTTTGTAGAATACTTAAATAGAAATAAAGAAAAACTTCACGATGAACCTATTTACATAGAAGGTAAGAAAGATGATTACTATGTAGAAGTAGCTTTGCAATATAATGACAGTTACAATGAAAACATATTTTCATTTGCCAATAATATTGATACAGTAGAAGGCGGTACACATTTAGCAGGATTTAAAACAGCATTAACACGTGTGTTTAATGATTATGCTAAAAAATTTGGATTTTTAAAAGAAAATGATAAAAACTTATCTGGGGATGATATAAGAGAAGGACTAACAGCTGTAGTTTCTGTTAAACTTGTTGATCCTCAATTCGAAGGGCAGACTAAAACAAAGCTTGGAAATAGTGAAGTAAGAGGAATAGTTGATAATATAGTAGGAGAAGGGATAGAAAATTTTCTTCAAGAAAATCCATCAATAGCAAAAACCATAATAGACAAAGCTTTACTTGCAGCAAGAGCAAGAGATGCAGCAAGAAAAGCTAGAGAACTTACAAGAAAATCTGTACTTGAGAGAAGTTCCCTTCCAGGAAAGCTTGCTGATTGTTCCTCTAAAAATCCAGATGAGTGTGAAATTTTTATTGTAGAGGGAGATTCTGCAGGTGGAAGTGCTAAAGGTGGAAGAGATAGACGTTTTCAAGCAATACTTCCACTTAGAGGTAAGATAATGAACGTTGAAAAGCAAAGACTTGATAAAATATTAGGTTATCAAGAAATAAGAGCAATGATTACTGCATTTGGTGCAGGAATAGGTAAAGATTTTGATGTTGAAAAATTAAGATACAATAAAATTATTATAATGACAGATGCCGATGTTGATGGAGCTCATATAAGAACTCTTCTTCTCACTTTCTTTTATAGATACATGACAGATTTAATTGAAAAGGGGCACGTATATGCAGCACAGCCACCTCTTTATAAAGTTTCTAAGGGTAAAAAAGATTATTATGTTTACAGTGATAAAGAATTAGAAAAAATACTTGCTCAAATAGGTGGAAAAGATAACAGCACTACTATACAAAGATATAAAGGTCTTGGAGAAATGGATGCAAATCAGCTTTGGGAGACAACTATGGATCCTGAAAAAAGAACGCTTATTCAATTTACTGTAGAAGATGCTATGGCTGCAGATGAAATATTTACTATTCTTATGGGTGATAAAGTAGAGCCAAGGAGAGAATTTATTACAGAAAATGCAAAGAAGGTTGTAAATCTTGATATATAGATTTTTTAAGTTACACAAGAGAAGAGGTGTAGTTCATGAATAATGAAGAAAATGTTTTACAAGTTGAAATAAGTCAAGAAATGAAAAAATGTTATATAGATTATGCTATGAGTGTTATAGTAGGCCGTGCTCTTCCAGATGTAAGAGATGGATTAAAACCTGTACATAGAAGAATTTTATACTCTATGCACGAATTAGGACTTACTCCTGATAAAGGCTATAGAAAATGTGCAAGAATAGTAGGAGATGTTTTAGGTAAATATCATCCTCATGGAGATACGGCAGTTTATGATGCATTAGTAAGAATGGCTCAAGATTTTTCTATAAGATATCCTCTTGTAGATGGCCATGGAAATTTTGGTTCTATAGATGGCGATAGCGCAGCAGCTATGCGTTATACAGAAGCTAGAATGAGTAAAATAACACTAGAACTTTTAAGAGATATAAATAAAAATACTGTTGATTTTGTACCTAATTTTGATGGAGAAGAACAAGAGCCTTCCGTACTTCCATCAAGGTTTCCTAATCTTCTTGTAAGTGGATCTTCTGGTATAGCAGTTGGTATGGCTACAAATATACCTCCTCATAATTTAGGAGAAGTTATAAATGGAATAAATATGCTTATAGATAACCCTGATGCTACAGTATTGGATTTAATGACTGAAATTAAAGGTCCAGATTTTCCTACAGCAGGTATAATTTTAGGAACATCAGGTATAAGAGAAGCTTATGAAACTGGTAGAGGTAAAATACTAGTAAGAGCTAAAGCTTCAATTGAAGAAGAAAAGGGAAGACAAAAGATTATAGTAACAGAGCTTCCATATCAAGTTAATAAAGCTAAGCTTATAGAAAATATTGCTGATTTAGTAAGAGATAAAAAGATAGAAGGTATTTCAGATTTAAGAGACGAATCAGATAGAGAAGGCATGAGAATAGTAATAGAAGTGAAAAAAGATGCCAATGCTAATATTGTATTAAATCAATTATATAAACATACTAAGCTTCAAGATACATTTGGAGTTATAATGATTGCTCTTGTAAATAATGAACCTCAAACTTTAAATTTAAAGCAAATTTTAGTTCATTATTTAGATTTTCAAAAAGAAGTTATAAGAAGAAGAACACAATTTGAATTAGATAAAGCCTTAGCAAGAGCTCACATATTAGAAGGATTAAGAATAGCACTTGATAATATAGATGCAGTTATATCACTTATACGTTCTTCAAAAACAACAGAGCAGGCTAGAAATGGTCTTATAGAAAAATTCAAACTTTCTGAAAAACAAGCTCAAGCCATATTAGATATGAGGCTTCAAAGACTTACCGGTCTTGAAAGAGAAAAAATTGAAGAAGAATATAATAATCTTATGAAAGATATATCTTATTACAAAGAAATACTCGCTAATGAAAGTTTAGTATTAAAAATAATCAAAGAAGAACTTTTAGAAATAAAAGCAAAATATTCTGATGAAAGAAGAACAACTATAGAAAGAAATAGTAATGATATAGACATAGAAGATTTAATACAAGAAGAAGATGTAGTTGTAACTTTAACACATGCTGGATATATTAAAAGAATTTCAGCAGATACATACACTGCTCAAAGAAGAGGGGGCAGAGGAATTCAAGCTATGACTACTAAAGAAGATGATTTTGTAGAACATATATTTATTACATCTACACACAATAATCTTTTATTCTTTACTAATTTAGGAAAAGTTTACAGGTTAAAAGCTTATGAACTACCTGAAGCTGGAAGAACTGCTAAAGGTATAAATCTTGTTAATATTCTTCCATTAAACCAAGGAGAAAAAATTCAAGCTGTTATGCCTATAAAAGAATTTGAAGAAGATAAATTTTTAGTAATGGCTACAAAAGATGGATTTATAAAGAAAACAGATTTAAATCAATTTGCTTCTATAAGAAAAAATGGATTAACAGCTATTAACCTTAGAGAAGGCGATGAACTTATTGGTGTAAAAATGACTA
Organism: Clostridium sp. USBA 49; assembly: GCF_900167505.1. Lineage (NCBI taxonomy): Bacteria > Bacillati > Bacillota > Clostridia > Eubacteriales > Clostridiaceae > Clostridium > Clostridium sp. USBA 49. The sequence goes on along the minus strand of NZ_FUYD01000017.1, from coordinate 1,161 downwards.
ATGGCAGCAGTGAAATATTAATTGTTACAGAAAATGGATATTCAATAAGATTTAACGAAACAGATGTAAGATCTATGGGAAGAACTGCAGCTGGAGTTAAAGCCATAACCTTAAGAGAAGGCGATAAAGCTGTAAGCATGAGTATAATAACTTCTAATGAGGATGTTTTAATAGTAAGTGAAAATGGTTTTGGTAAAAGAACAAAAGTAGAAGAATACTCAGTCCAAAGAAGAGGCGGGAAAGGCATTATTACCTATAAAGTAACTGAAAAAACAGGTAAAATAGTTGGCGGTGGAATGGTAAAAGATGGCGATGAAATAATGCTTATAAATAGTAGTGGAGTAGCAATAAGATTAAATGCTGAAAATATATCTGTTACAGGAAGAAATACTATGGGTGTAACTTTAATGAAAACAACAGAAGAAGAAAAAATTGTTGCTATAGCTAAAATAAATAAAGATGATTCGGTTAAAGAAGTAGAAGAATAAAATAAAAAATTATAATAAAAAATTATAAAATAAAAAAGCGACAGAGAAGTTTATAAATTTCTCTGTCATTTTTTTATTTTATTCTATAAAAAAATGGTTGCATAATTCAAACTATACCGGGTGTATCTTTATATAAAATAATTAGTATTAAAGAGAAAAAAAAAGAGATTTTAATATAATTTAAATTAATAATATTATATTAAAAAGTCATAATGAATATTTTTGATAAAATATCTTTTGTCGCTAAGAGGTGACAGTAACAAAATTCGTTGTAACATTTAAAATTTCTTAGTTAATAATAAAAAAATTGTTGACAATAAGAAATTTAAATGATAAACTATAAAAGCTGTCAGATGACAGCGAAATGATTGGTCTTTGAAAATTAAACAGAGAATAAGGTAATAACCAGCAATTCTTTTGATAAATAAAGCATGAGCTTAAAATCAGACTTTTAAATTGAGAGTTTGATCCTGGCTCAGGACGAACGCTGGCGGCGTGCCTAACACATGCAAGTCGAGCGAGAAACTTTTGTTTCTAGCGGCGGACGGGTGAGTAACACGTGGATAACCTGCCTCATAGTGGGGGATAGCCTCCCGAAAGGGAGATTAATACCGCATATTATTAAATCTTCGCATGAAGATTTAATGAAAGGAGCAATCCGCTATGAGATGGG